>JAYSXR010000322.1:0-25873 GCA_043717145.1 Chitinophagaceae bacterium
AATAATCTTTTTAGTAATTTATTTATCTTTGCCTTATGGCAGAAGACCTCTCTATCAATAAAGGTGAAAAGACAGAACAATACCAATCATTGATCCCACAGATAAAAGGTTTGCTTGAAGGCGAATCCGATCTCATTGCCAATCTGGCAAATGTTGCCGCTGCTTTAAAAGAACAATTCGGCTGGTTTTGGGTTGGCTTTTACCTGGTAAAACATGAGCAGTTGGTATTAGGCCCGTTCCAGGGACCGGTTGCCTGTACAAGAATAAACAAGGGTCGTGGTGTATGTGGTACTACTTGGGCCAAAGCAGAAACATTGATTGTTCCTGACGTAGAAAAATTTCCCGGCCATATAGCCTGCAGCAGCTTATCCAGATCTGAAATAGTAGTTCCTTTGATGAAAGAGGGAATGGTTTGGGCAGTATTAGATGTTGACAGTGAAGTATTGGATCAGTTTGATGAGATTGATAAGCAATATCTTGAAGCTATTATGAAACTGATTTCTTAATTGGATTTTTTTTCTGCAAGAAAGTAATATCTAAGTTCCGTTTCAATATTCGTCATATCCAGCAACCTTGGCTCACTCTTGCCATCAAAAACAAAAAGGCCTTCCGTATCGTTTTTCGCATTTAAATCAATGCATTCTTTTGTGCCATCCATTTTTTCAAAAAGAAGCCACCGGGCTTTCATCACTTCTATAATTTTTATATGTGGATAGTACTTTTTTAAAGCAATGCGTGAATAGTGCATCTGGTAAAAAAATTCATGCATCGTACTTTTAAATACCATTGTATCGGTAATAGCGGCAATTTTTTGTAACTGCAATGAATCCGGGTGATAAAATACGGCGGAAGGATATTGTATACGCACTGTATCTGAAAAACTGCTGCCGGATTTGTTTTTATGTATATTTTGAATCCCTGCAGTTTGATGGGTATTGTTATTGCAGGATACAATTAATAAAACTAGTAAACAATAAGTAAGAAATTGAAATTTCATAACAGTATTCTTTTCATTCGTCAAAGCAATGTAACAAAAAAATAAAGCCCCGTATTTCATGGGCCTTACTTTAAATTAATCTATATCAACCTTTATCTACCAATTCCATAACCGGGTTATATTAAAACCGATTACCCACTTACCACCTTCTACTTTTGTACCGTCGGCTTGGGTATAATTGAAAGGGCTGTTTGTATTGTACAAATTATTCCGTTGCGGACTAAGCAGCGAATAATTGCCCATGAATAATTGGAATGAGTGAGCACTTGTATTGAATTCAAAACCTAAAGACAAATTAGGATTCGGGTTATGTGTATTATGTTTTGTAATGGGCTGGTCATAGTTGAAAATTATAGAAGTCACATTGGTCCATCTGTACCTTCCGGATAAAGCAACCGCAAAGTGATCAAAATTCATTTCTTTAAATGTTACCTTTCCCGTGCTGTCGTTTTTGGTATAAAAGCCATTCACTGAATTCTGATGAGAGATACTTGGTGCAACCTGTAAAGAAAATTTATCTGTTATTTTCCTAGCTATGATCAATTGGTTGAAAGAAATTACTCTTTGCGATTGGTATTTAAAAAGGCTATGATCCGGATCTTTCCTTGTATCAAACCCTATATTTCCATAGTAAGTAATACTCACCGGGTATTTACCTTTTGTTTGTGCGATAATGGCATATTTGGCACTTACATCCCACAGCATATTGCTTTTTGTTATACCAATACCAACATTAAGTCTGTTAACTGGCGCATAACTTACACCCAACCGTATATTGGATGGGGCGAAAAACCCCCAAAAATCATCATATCCTTTATTCACCGTTCCAAACCGGTGCATGATATCCATTTCAAAGGTTCCCTTTTTTGATACCATTACCGTTTGGTTATCAATAATCCATACACTCTGAAAAGTATTTTTTACCGGCTTTGCCGTGGCAGGTGTCACTATTTCCTTAGCAGCAACTGTGCTATCCTGTGCAGATAATTTAGTCTGCGAAAAAAGAAGGCAACAGACTACGAATGCCGGCAAAATAATCCGGCGAACAGGTATATATGTTTTTAGTTTCATTTTAATATTTTTTTACAATGACTTAATTATTCGGCGCACCATTTCTAATCCAATCATATATTTTTTGCCTGTCACTTGCCGAAGGAATATATTGTTGCATTTCCCCGTTTATCATTTTATATATAATACTTTCTTTGGGAATAACCGTATTTACAAAACCGCCGTTAGCAATTTCCTGGTAGGATATACCGCTTGCCATAAAAGGTTTGTGTGCGCCCGACACATGACAACCAGATAAGGCGCATTTGGTATTCACCATAGGGGCAATATCTGTTTTAAAGCTTACCGCCTGCGGTGGTCCATCGGGATCAACAACAGTATCCGGCAAAATAACATCATGGTAACAACCGGTTAACCCAACAGCTACCGTAAAAAAAATACCGATATATATCATCATTTTTTTCATAACAATTCGTTTGGGATTATTTATTATTGAAGTTCATGTTACATTCGATATCTACTTTATCCGCAATACTTGTGCTCACAACACCAAAATCCCTGCAGTTAAACTGGAACTTTAATTGTAAGCCAAAAACAGAATACGCAGCACCAGTGCCAATTTGAACTCTAGCCTTAGACACATACTTTAAACGGCCAACAATAGATTGGGTAAGGGGTGCAGCCAAACCACCCTTCCAGGTAAAGTTTAGTGTTACTATATAATCATTACTAAGCGGGTCGAATTTTACAGATGTTGTTTTTATCCTTGCAATATTGGTAAGGGTTAGGTTTTGTGTACCGGTTACAATAGGCACCGTACCCAAACCACTTACATTACATCCGCCATCCCTGCCTGGTTCTCCTGTATTGGATTGATTGACCTGAACGTATCCGTTAAAATATGTTTTGGTGGGATCTGCTTCGTTAAATGCCCAGGATGTATCCTTTAAGGGCTGACCGGCAGTAAGATAATTCTGCATTTCAGCATCAATTACTTCATGCATCCCAAATTGGTTAAACCTGCCCGTAAGCAACCCCGCAACGCCAACGTAGTTGGTTGACCATAATACATTGGAGTGGGCTTTATCAAGTTTCCATTGTGTGGTATCACCAACCACCATACTCCCTGGAAGTTGAATGTTTGTGCCTCGTGTAATTATTGGACCCGATGTTGCAACTGTAGGAGGAACAACAGATTCATGGGTGCAACTCGCTATATACCCATAACCACTGATAAGGATCAGAAAAATCATCAGGGTTTTATTAGTAAGCAGTTTCATAAAGATTGATTAAGGAGAGTGAATGAAAATTTAACTTTACAAAAGTATTTCGAAGAAATGGGTGTTTTTATGACATCGCTCAAGCTTAATAATGATAAGTATCATGTTATTTAAAAGTGATTACCGAGGGATATCAATCAAAGAATGCTGATAAGCAACGAATAAGAAGGAAAACAGGTTTTAGCCAGATTCAATTTTTACACACAAAACTTTATCATTCTATTTTTTTTGTGCAGGCGATGGTAAGTTTGGCTGAATTATCTCCTATACTGTTTAACAAAAAAAGAGAGCAATACGATAACCAAAATTGCTCCAAGGTTCAGTAAAAGGCTAACGGTATACATTTGCATATCGTTTCTTACTACATGTATATCAACAGTTGATGCAGACAATCGTAAGATTATATCTCTTGCCAGAAAGAAGAAAAAAACAAGGCTGTGGAGTAAACTTAATACTATTTTTTTTGCAAGTGCCGGTATCCAGAAGAGCAGGGATAGAAAGCCCCATATCTGCCAATAGGTCTGATGCAGTGTAAGATTACTGTTTTGAATGAAATAAACCAGGTAGTGATTTTTTAACTGGAAACCCAGGTATAATATGCCTACCAATGCATATCCGGATGGCAAGAGTTTAGTAACCTGTTTTTTAAAACTATTTTTGTCCTGTTGGTTTCCTGCAATAGAAAAAACAACGGCATATATAAAAGGATATCCCGAAAAAAAAGTAATCAATTCCAGTTGCTGCAGGTATACAAAAAGGCTGTCATCCATATATTAATGTAGAAAATACAAAAGGTTTATACAAATTACAACACTTTAACAAGGATGTTGATTATCATTCAGTAACGGATAATATTCCCAGGGCAAACGCATCTAAATTTTAGTCGAGAGTACAAATAGTGAGGAAAATACGTTTTAGGGATAAAACGTATGAGCAGTGTACTTCCCTTCTTCGATCATTTGGTAGATCCTCGTATAGAACGCACAAAACTCCACTCACTAAAAGACATACTTGCTCTTACGATCAGCGCAGTTTTAAGCGGTTACAACGATTGGGAAGAGATAGAACTCTATGGGATCAGTAAAGAACAGTGGTTAAAAACATTTTTGTCATTATCACATGGCATTCCGTCTCATGATACAATTAACCGGGTGTTTTCAGCATTGGATGCCAAAGAGTTACAAAACTGTTTCATTGAATGGGTTCAAAGCATAGCTGGTATCAGCAATGGTACAGTGATAAGCATAGATGGGAAGCGACTTTGCAATGCAGGGATAGATGGTAAGAAATCTATCATACACATGGTGAGTGCCTGGAGCAATGCCAATAATATGGTAATGGGTCAGATAAAAATTGATGATAAGAATAATGAGATAACGGCCATTCCTGCATTACTGGATTTACTTGTGATAGAAGGCAGCATTATAACCATTGATGCAATGGGTTGCCAAACTGCTATTGCAGAGAAAATAGTAGGTTAGGGGGCAGATTATGTGCTGGCAGTAAAAGACAACCAAGCTCATTTACTGGATGATATTAAAGATACATTTGGTCAAACACAACAATCTGTAGCAGAGACGTCAATAGAAACGGCACATGGCAGGATAGAAAAAAGAACCTGTAAGGTTATTAATGATATGAACTGGATAAGTAAAGCTAAGAGCTGGGATAAACTACAATCTATTATCAGTATCCAAACCAGAAGAACCGACAAGCAAAGTGGTGAAATCCAATTGGAGCAACGGTTTTATATATCAAGTCTATGCAGCACACCGAAACATTTTAATGAAATCATCAGGTGACATTGGGGAATAGAAAATAAATTACACTGGTGTGTGGACGTAGTACTCAAAGAGGATTACAGCACCAAACAAACGGGTAATGCTGCTGAGAACTTTAGTCTTATTACCAAAATAGCCCTCAACTTATTAAAAAATGAAAAGAGTAAAAAACGAAGCTTGAAAAACAAACGGTTACTGTGAGGATGGGACGAATCCATTTTAGCAAATCTTCTGCTAAAACAAATTTAGATGCGTTTGCCCTGATAATATTTCCGCTTAACAACCTATTAAATAAAAATCCCTTACTTTTGCCCCATTCATATACTCTCTCTACAGACTGATCACTCTTCCGTGACAAAGTTTATCAAGTCAATTACGGGCAGGCTATATACCATCTGAGCTTATTTCAGGTGTTCATTCATTAAATTATACCATTTTGTTATTTGAACAATTAAACCTTATTGAGCCCATCTTGAAGGCGCTCAACACTGAAGGTTACACCACACCTACACCTATACAAGAACAATCCATCCCTATCGTTTTAGAACGCAGGGATCTTTTGGGTTGCGCCCAAACAGGAACCGGTAAAACGGCAGCTTTTGCTATTCCCATCCTGCAGATCCTGCACGAAGAAAAAGCAGCAGGCAATGCCAATAAAGGCATCAGGGCATTAATCCTAACCCCCACAAGGGAACTGGCTATACAGATAGATGAAAGTTTTGCAGCTTACGGTAAAAATCTCAATCTGAAACACCTTGTAATTTTCGGTGGTGTATCACAAGGAGGCCAAACAAATGCATTACGCAATGGAGTAGATATTTTAATCGCTACCCCCGGCCGTTTATTAGACCTGGTAGAGCAACGCTACATTAACCTGTCTCAGATACAATTATTTGTGTTAGATGAAGCAGACCGAATGCTCGACATGGGCTTTATTCACGATGTAAAAAAAATCATCACTAAAATACCCGCAAAAAGGCAAACACTTTTTTTCTCGGCTACTATGCCTGCAGAGATCGCCAAACTGTCGAACACTATTTTAACCAACCCTGCAAGAGTTGAAGTGACTCCGGTTTCTTCAACTGCAGAAACCATACAGCAGTCCATGTATTTTGTTGAAAAAGACAATAAGAAACATTTGCTCATCCACCTCTTAAAAGACAAAGCCATACAAAGTGCTTTAGTTTTTACACGCACCAAACATGGTGCAGATAAAGTGGTGAAAGAATTGCTGAGGGCCGGCGTTGGTGCAGAGGCTATCCATGGTAATAAATCACAAAATGCACGCCAGCGTGCTTTAAGTAATTTCAAAACAGGGCATACCCGTGTATTGGTAGCAACAGATATTGCTGCCAGGGGTATTGATGTAGATAATCTTTCTCATGTAATCAATTTCGAATTACCTAACATACCCGAAACTTATGTACACCGGATTGGTCGTACTGGTCGTGCCGGTGCCAGTGGTATTGCGTTCTCTTTCTGCGACGCAGAGGAGAAAGAATTCCTGAGGGATATTCAGAAACTGATCACTACTGCTGTACCTATCGTAACAGATCATCCGTATGCGATGAGTGATACTTCACTTACCACCTATAAATCTTTACCGCAAAGGCCCATACAAAGACACCACCAGAATACTGACCGTAACAGGTCTTTTAGGGGTGGTGACAGAAGGTTTTCCGGCAATACCAATTCGAACAGGGGAAATTAATAAACTGTTGTTTCGATAAGAGAAGAATAAAGAAAAAGAGCAGGAAGAACAATTTTCCTGCTCTTTTTTTTACGCCCAGTTATGATCATATTTCCCGGCCAAGTTGCAATCAGTTAAATCTTAGTAAGGTTATTTCACTTAATTTAGTAACTATGATAAAGCGAAATATTTTTCTTCTTTTAATGCTGAGTGGCATGGCTTCGTTCGGTCAGAAAAAACCAATAGCCTCACTAATTTATTTTCCACCAGCTCAATCCTGGGAACAAAAAACGCCTGCCGAATCAGGGTTGGATGCAACCCGGATACAGGAAGCCATTGCCATTGCTAAGGCTGCCGAATCAAAGAATCCACGTAATATGGAGATCAGCCATTACCAGAGTTTTGGCAAAGAACCTTTTGGTGAAGGCATTGGCCCTTTTGCAGAACGTGGCGATCCTACCGGTATTATTATTTACAAAGGATATATTGTGGCTACCTGGGGGGAACCGTTGCGTTGCGACATGACACATAGTGTTACTAAAAGTTTCTTATCAAGCGTTATTGGTGTTGCTGTTGATCAGGGTTTGATCAGGAGCGTGAACGATACCGTTGCAACATATGTACCACCTATCGAATTGTTTAGCCCGCAGGAAGTGCACCGCTCCGCGGATCTTTTCGGACAACCGCAGTTACTTCAGCCCTTTGCAACAGCACATAATAAAATTCTTACCTGGGATCACATGCTTCGCCAGACAAGTGATTGGGAAGGCAGTTTATGGGGAAAGCCTGAATGGGCCGACAGGCCTGACCCTGACGCATCAAAATGGATTGGAAGAAAAAGAAATGCACCAGGTACTATTTATGAATACAATGATGTTCGGGTAAATGCTTTGGCACTCGCTGCTACCAGTGTGTGGCGCAAGCCCTTACCACAAGTACTAAGGCAATACATCATGGACCCGATAGGTGCTTCCAATACGTGGCGGTGGACGGGTTATAGAAATGCATGGATCGTATTAGATGGCCAGCCCGTACAATCTGTAAGTGGCGGTGGACATTGGGGTGGCGGTATGTTTATCAATGCCTATGATATGGCCAGGTTTGGCCTGCTCACTTTACACCGTGGCAACTGGAATGGTAAACAATTGCTAAGTGAACAATGGATTAAACAGGCATTAACACCCACAACTGCCAAAACTGATTATGGGTATATGAACTGGTTTTTAAATACTGATAAGAAACTTTTGCCTAATGCCCCCGCTTCTTCTTTTATGCATGTGGGCAATGGAAATAATATTATTTATGTTGACCCCGAACACGATCTCGTAGCCGTAGTAAGATGGATAGCAGACATGAAATCAATGGATGCAACCATTAAAAAAGTACTAGAAGCTATAGGCCGGTAATTGTGGGAATCAGAATCGCAATTTTCGTACTAATGTTATAGTAAGTTTAATCTGTCACTCCAATCTGAATGGTGGATAAATACTGATTATCACAGCGTAATTTACTTACGGCTCACTATTTACAATTAACGAAACACCAGTTAAGAAACAATAGTTTCATCTCTTCAAATAATCTTACATTTAGGCTATTCAATAGCCTATGCCATTCACCTCATCCATACCGGAAACAGATTACTTTCAGGACCTCGCTTTTCTGCAATCAATTATAGACTCTATTGAGGAAGGTGTAATCATTCATAACCGCAAAGGCAGGGTTATCAGTTTTAATAAAAAGGCAACCGGCATTCTAGGTCTTACCACAAACCAGCTCTTTGGTAAAGCTTTATACGATACAGATTGGCAAGCAATACATACCGATGGCAGTTTTATTCCCGGCGATGAACACCCGGTAATCCAAACACTAAGAACCGGTAAACCAAAAAATAATATAACCCTTGGCATACAGGTAGACCAGACAAGCATAAAATGGTTATCCGTTAATACCCGGCTGGTAAAAATCAGTGAAGAGGTATTTGTATTTGCTACTCTATCTGATATTACCAAACTGGTTACCAGTAACCAAACACTCCAATACGAACAAGAAAAATTACGGTCAAGCGAAGAAAAATTTTCCAAGTCTTTTCATTTTTCAGCTATCGGCATGGCCATTGTATCGCCTGATGGAAGTTTGCAGGATGTTAACGAAGCTTTTTGTAAAATGATAGGATATAACAAATCAGCATTATTACAAAAAACTTTCCAGGATATTACACATCCTGATGACCTTGAAAAAGACCTGTCGTTAGTACATCAGATGCTGAGTAAGGAAATAGAAACTTACCAGTTTGAAAAAAGATATATACATAAAAAAGGTCATCTGGTTTGGGCCATGCTTACGGTATCCTTAGTATGGAATGCAAGTAATGAACCGCATTTTTTTGTTTCACAAATACAGGAAATAACAGAGCTGAAAAAATTGAACAAAAATCTGGAAGAGCAAAACCTCGAGTTATTAAAAACCGAGGGGGCTCTGAAAAGAAAGATTGTTCAATTAAAAGATTTCGCAGGTATTATTACGCACGATGTACGTGGCCCGGCACATAACATTAAGAAAATGGTGGAGATGTATGAGAACTCGCAGGACGAGACACTTAAAAAAACAGCCTTCCTTCACCTAAAAAAAATAAGTGATGATCTGACCAATAACTTAAATGAACTGGTGCATATTCTGCAGATCCACCTTGAAAAAGATATACCGTATACAGATTGCGATATTAACGGCATCACAGAAAGTGTTAGTCTGCATTTACAGGATAGTGTAACACAAAAAAATGCACAGGTCATTAAAGACTTCCAGGTTTCCATAATTCATTACCCGAAAATTTACATGCAAAGTATCATTTATAACCTGGTTAGTAATTCATTAAAATATAGTCGCAAGAACGTAGAACCCTTAATACGGATCAGTACTTTTTCCAAAGAAGGGCAAAATTTCTTATCGGTTGCTGATAATGGGTTGGGGATTGATATGCATAAATTCGGTAAGTCATTATTTAAGTTTCAGAAAAGTTTTCATTCTGGTTATGACAGCAAGGGTATTGGTTTATACCTGATACGCAATCAGGTAGAGGACCTTGGTGGCACCATTACGGCGGAAAGCGACGTGGATAAAGGGAGTGTATTCACCGTCCGTTTTTAAGTATTCAAATGAAAAACCGCTGTTTTTTATCAAATCCCCTATTTTTACGCCCTTAAGCGGATGTGGCGAAATTGGCAGACGCACTAGACTTAGGATCTAGCGCCGCGAGGCGTGTGGGTTCGACCCCCTCCATCCGCACTGATTGATTATCAATCATTTATAAGAGACTCACTCGGTGGGTCTCTTTGCTTTTAGAGGATTTGCAAACAAATTTGCAAACATTTCTACTGAGATAGGCTAACTTATGAAGGAAAGTGAAAGAACTAATTCAAAGTTACAAAATATTAATTAACCCACTCGATGACTGAATAGTTTGAATCTATTGTCGGGCTTGAACATCTTAGAACTTAAGTGGCAACTTATGATCCATGGTCGCAATGTTTACCTTAAATGAACATCTGAATCAAATAAGTAAAGGCAGGGACTAGGCATATAAATACCTTCGGTTGAGTTTCCTAGGCTTCTAATATGCAATGAGAGATATTATATTTACAAGGCTATTATATTTATTACCTGTGCCTTATTTCGTGAGATACCAACAATCATCTCACCAGGGAAATCAAATGCAATACAGCCCTTTTAAGGGTTTGCAGTAATGCATGGTTCTTTAATTTTTTTGTTATTTTTGTTATATGGTAACCAAAGTCTCAGATAGAGCAGAACTAATCCAGCGCCTGATTGGAAACGGTCAGCAAATTCGTTCCTTCGGGATTGAGCGGATTAGCGTGTTTGGATCCTTTGCCCGTGATACCAAGATAACCCCATCAAGTGACATTGATTTTGTATTAGATTTTATCCCAGGCCAGAAAAATTTCGATAACCTAGTTGATCTTGGCGATTACCTCGAGAATCTATTAGGACGTAAAGTGGAATTGCTCACCCGTGAGTCGCTTAAATCTGATTCTGGAAAGCATATCCTTGCCACGTCCCAGGAAGTGGCTATTTAAGTACTTTTCTCAATTATCTTTTATGCCAGAAACCGATCAGGAAACTGTAAGATTAATTCTAACTGAGATTGCCAATATGAACAAAATTATGGCAGGGAAATCAAGATCCGATCTTGAGGAAGATTTAACCCTTGAACGAGCAGTTTCTATGACCCTTGGATTGATTGGCGAAAAGGCAAACTGGAAAATCCACACAAATTGACCCCCTAATACCAGTGACTCGTCCTGAAAATACCTTCCAAAAACTATAAAGTAAAACCTGTACGATACCTTAACCTTCATCCGTCACCAGCATTACATCAAAATCAATAGTCTCCACACTACCCGTGAGTTCAATCTCGCATTTGATCGGGTAATCGAAACGTGGCGTTCGTGCCATGCGCAAGCTATCTGGGACTGCAATATTGGGCGAGACAATAAATACCGGCTGAAAATTGTGTGGGTTATTAAAGCTGGACAACACGTACTGCTGGCTGTGTACTGCACCTGTACTGGTCACCGCCCGGAGCGTTAGGCAAAGCCCGTTAAACATTAGCCGGTTGCTCCATTCGTCAGGGTGCTTCCATTCAAACAATGGCGTCAGCACGATCTTTTTAATACGCAGGAATGAACCCAGTTGTGGCAATACAAATTCTTTCACTCTTTCGCCGTTGGTAAGGATCATGGCTACATCCGTTTTCACCAGGTCAGTTACCGCAATGCTGTAGCTTGTGCCACGCCCTGCCCCATGTACCACCAGGTTGCGCGCAGAGACTAAGTCCGCGATAATCCGCTTCACAGTAGGTAGCGGTATATGTAATTTCTGCGCCACTTGCCCGCTGCTGATTCCCGGATTGTTCTCGATCACTGAATAAATATGTTGTTCCCTGACACCTACATTTTCACGAATTTTTTTTTCTTCTAGCTTCTGTAATAGCTGGGCTTGTATGTTCCGTAAACAGTCGAGAAAGAAATATACCCAACCTGTAACATCTTCGTTGGGCCGTTTCCGTTGGGCCTCCATCAGTTGTTGGTAGTATTCTTTTTTGCGGTGCTCAATTTCGTATTCAAAACTGACGTACTCAATCCACACGTAACCGCTTTTCATCAGCAGTATTGTAGCAAGCAACCGGCTGAGTCTCCCGTTACCATCCTGGAACGGATGAATACTCAAAAACTCGTACACGAAAATTGCCGCGCGGATCAACGGGTGTGTGGCAGTGTCTTTGTTATACCAATCTACCATTTGGGCCATGGCGTCCTGAGTCGGCCAACCCGGTTTCGTAGTTTCAAAAACCGGGATCTTGGTTCCGTCCGGCATAGTTTTCTCTACCCGGTTGGAACTGATCTTGTAATCGCCTTTATGATAACCATCTTTCTCACTGAATTTCAGAAGCGTATTGTGCAGATGCTTGATACTGCTTTCTACCACCGGGATATCTTTATAGGATTCACCGATCAGGTTGAGCGCCTCGTAATATCCGATCACTTCCTGCTGGTCCCTTTCTGTAAGTTTGGTGATATCCAGGTTGTCGATCAGCGATTCCACCTCCTTGTCTGTCAATGCGGCTCCCTCGATCCGGGTCGACGCGCCGACACTGCGCACGGTAGCTATGGATTTCAGTTCTTTTAGTGTCTTTTGTTCCCTGCGTTCAATAGCCTGCCATTGCGCATCAAAGCGGTCCAGCTGGCTTAGTTCCTGGGTCATCTGCATCCAGTTGGCGGGGTTAAATACAACGGTATGAATTTGCATATTGATACGATTTGATACGCAAATATACGATTATATTTTAAATAAGTGATACGTTTTGATACGCAAATATCCGATTAATTAAGCTTAAATAGTTAAAACATGAGCCGAATAACCAATTTATTTAGCTCACTGGAAGCAATTTGTCAAGTCTTTAATATCAAAAACTTGACAAATCAGCATGTTCCGCCTTACCTGCTACTGATTTCATATGATACGATTCGATACGCAAATATCCGGTTAAGGGGTCATGAAAAGTTCAAATAGCCTATCCAATGCACTGGCCAATTTCACCGTGTGTCCCCCGGCCCTTCAATGGTTATCCTTATTCCGGGCAAATAAAGGTATCGACAATCATCTTATCAGGACTTCGTGACTTCAATGTTCGTCTGGCACCTTGTTCCGAATAAATGTCCGGACCAGCAGGGCAAGTATCTGCTAATATGTTTCATGCGAAAGAATGATTCCATGCTCTTTTGCGGGAACAAAGATTTGCTCTTCATACACCAAATCTCCCAACGATGTCCATATGCCGGGATGGGTTAATACACATAATATGGTGACTACCATTCTATTTTGGACACAGATCCGCTGCTGTGCAAATCGGATAAATTGAGTACTTTTAAAATCCCTCCACGATATTGGTTTCCCTATCATAAAATAACAGCTATGAATAGCAGTTTCACACATCTTGTCCGCTTAATGGACACCATTAAAACAGCTGGCTTTTTTAAACGTCTGTTCGCCTGGCGTGATATTAAAAACCAGCTTGTCGACGCAATGGGTGACCTACAGAGAGCAATGGCTAATGCAGAAAATCAAAACGATACAATCGCAAAACAGGAAATGGCAATAGCGTCACATCTTGAAGACCTCCAGATCGCTTCGGAAACAGTCATTAGAAAAGACACTGAGATTGAAAAACTGCAATCCGCTCAACAGGATAACCTCGCTAAACTGGAAAAGCTGGTGTCTAAAAACAGTGCGCTGCTTTCCACTGCAAAATCAAATGAAGAAAGGATACAGGAATTCGCAAGCTATCATGCATTAATTACTGAGAAGAATAGCAACCTGGTTGTCGAAAACAAAAGATTGTCGGAAGATGCTGCGACCAATACACAAACAATTTCAGAATTGGCCGGTAGAAAAAGCGAACTCGATATCGAACTGGCGGAGGTAAAAAAAGAGCGGCAATTACAGCAGGTAGAAGTAAATGATCTCAAAAAACAGAATACGCAGTTGCTGAAAGATGACGAATATAGGCGGCAGGAGCACACAACAGCAATGGCGACATTAACCAAGTTACAGGATCAGGTACAGGCCGATAGGACAAGGGAATTGGAAGAACGTAATGCAAGCGAGTTAGAAAGAATAACGGCATTAAAGGAAACCTGGAACAGACATGAAGCGACCGTAAAAGGAGCGATTCAAGGTATTGCACAAAGGAAAATAATCGAATACGTTGATAAAGTTCCGTTCAAAGGAAATCCGGACAATACACTGAAGATATGCGATAAACCCAAACCGCTGGATACAGTTCCTGCCAAAACCGTTACTGTAGTCCAACATGCGGCAGAGTTTCGGGGGGGGTATTATGGAATGGACTTCTTATTTGAGCCGAAACCTGCATACACCCCGCCCTTTAATAGACATCGCCGGTCCAAATACCAAAGACACAGTTGTGGTTGAGTTCCTTTTAAACAAAACAGGGCAAATCGGGATCTTTTTATCTGGCGATCTTAGGAATGGTCTGCCGATTTTGACGCTATGCGTGTTATTCAATCCGGCTCCAACTGGAAGCCTGCTGAACAAGACGGAAAAGTTGTCATATACCGACACCGGCAAAGCATTACCTACCAGATCGGAAATTAATCTGCCCATTTTGCTGATCCCCATTAAGTGAAAGCTCAATAATGGAAATATCAATTTGAGTTTAACAATATGAAGTATTCATCGCTGAAAATCAGCAGTAAAGTGTGGTTGATAAGATACTATTATTTAAACGAAAGCATTTTATTGAGCGGGCAGAATTACTTCTCATAGCGGGCGAAAGGGAAAGGGAAGCCAAGGCCCTGAAAGAGCAGGCAGCTCGCCCGGTTCGTAAACCCTGAATTCATTTATCACCGCCGGCAACTAGATAGCAAAATCTAATGCAGTTAAAAACGTAGGGGTAAAAGCTACGTGGACCTTCTTAATAAGTGTTTTTTGTTTTAAATTAATGCTTTATAACTTCATGCATGAGATCGAGAAGTGAAATGGCAATTACACCATTACCTAAAGAGAATTGATCAGTTCCAGCATACACCACATAGCGTCTTGTGGGGTCAATATCTTCACAGCCAATGTGAAACCCTTTTTTTACAGTGGGAGTAGAACTTCTTTTAATTTCGATTGCCCACTTTTCTTTGGCGGAGAATTCCAATATGAGATCTATTTCAGCTCCCCCCGGAGTTCCATAAAAAAAAGGCTGTACGCCAGCAGGTGCCACAGAGAGAATGTTTTCAATCACGAAACCTTCCCAGCTACCTCCAATGACCGGATGGCCAAGTAATTGATTCTGGTCGGCTATGTTTAACAGGGCATGAGTGATCCCGCTATCTCTAACATATACCTTTGGAGAACGAACCAAACGCTTTCCTACACTATACGTCCAGGGTTTTAACCGCCGGACAAGCAACAGGTCAACCATCAAGTCCAGATAGCGCCCAATTGTAACACCGGTAACATCAAGATTCCTGCCCAGGTTTGCAGCGTTAAATACAGACCCCTGGTGGTGGGCAAGCATTGTCCAAAACCGCTCTAATGTTTCTGCTGGTATTCTCGGGCCCAATTGAGGAATATCACGTTCAAGGTATGTTTTAATAAAATCGCGTCTCCATTCCAAACTATCTGTTTCTGTTGCAGCCAGCAGACTTTCCGGGAAGCCTCCTCGAAGCCAGAGTGTATTTATATCATTAGGATATTCTAATTGGTTAACACCATATAGTTCAAGATAGGCGATCCTTCCGGCCAGTGATTCACTTGACTGCCTCAGTAAGTCAATGGATGCTGAGCCAAGAAACAGGAATTGGCCTGCTTTGTTTCCCTTACGGCGTTCTTGGTCTATGATCCCTCTTATAGGAGAGAAGACTTCCGGTAAACGTTGTACTTCATCGAGAATAATAAGTTTATCACGGTTGGTATTGTGAAAACTAACTATGTCGCGCACTTTTTGCAAGTCCAGACTATTTTCCAAATCCAAGTATACAGATGTATTTGTTTCTGATATATTTAGTGCAATAGTCGTTTTACCTACCTGGCGGGGGCCTATTAATGCGACGGAAGGGGTTCGGTTTAGTGCCTCGCGTATTTTAATTTCTAATCTACGACGTATCATCCATGCAAATATAACATAAAATATTAGATTTGCATAGTTGTAACGAAAGTACACTGATAAATATCCAATATTCAAAGTTGGAAGAATCCTGAAAAAGCACGCATGTTTGTGAATGTTGCAAGCATAATATCTCAGTAAAAAATAATAAAGTGGCCATTACGTTTCGTAACTGGCTTAGCTCTCGCGATCTGTACCTGATTGAATAAGTAAAAATTGGGAATAGTTTTACACCTGCAAAAAACTTGGGAAAGGTACTCAGACACCCGATCCAGAGCATTGCGCAATACTTTGCAACTCAAGTACCTACTATGATTGCACTATTACAAACACAGTAACAGGGGAAAGTTACAGATGTATTTTGATGAAAATGAATGGTACCCAAGATCCATACGGCCAATAATGATAATTACAGATTAAATTATCGGCAGACAGAAACTTTCTTTTGTCAATTGGTTGTTACGAAGTTAAAGTAGTTGCCAGAAATTGAGCCGCCAAACATATGAAAGGGCAGAATTGGTTTAATTTGAAGTATCCTACAAAGTTTGGTAAGTACAGCATTATTGTAAACTGGCAAACATGAACTTTCTGTCTGCCAGTTTACTTTTCGATAAGATTGATATAAACAAGTCCCAAAAAACAATAGATTTAATGATGATAAGAGATGTTTTGATCAAAGGTTCTTTTGCGCTAATGGCTATTGTACCATTAGCTGGGCACTCACAGAATGTACCCTCCAGAACGATTAGTGGAAGCATAGTATCTCTTTCGGCCTTGAAGCATCCCGGTACAATTAACGTATTCCCTGATTATAATCTTATAATTATCGGAGATGCAGGAGCTGCATTTGGCACACCAGTTTATCATGTGTATTCCATGGATTCAGTAAAGTTTATTCGGTCTTTCATGGCCCTGGGTCTTGGTAAAAATGAAGTATCATCCCCTGCTGATATTCAGTACTTTCCAAAAAAACGGACGATTGCATTCTTTGATTTCAATATGCAACGTTACTCCCTTGTTTCAATTGATTCAGTAAAAAGTGCTAAAAGTGTTGTCAATGTGATAGATTATCTGGGTACGAAAACACCGTTAGTCAGACCCGTAAAGAAGGTTGATCAAAAGCTGTCGAGACCCTTGTTTCTGTATAGGTCGCAAACCATTATTGATTTTAATCCGGATCCCATAGTGCCTTTAAATCTTTTAGCAGTTCATAATAGTACCGGCAATTTTATTAAACATGCTGGTGTAATTACGTTTATTACGGAGGCTGTATACCTGGGTGACCGAGATGGCCCTTTTTCCGGAAATCTCGCCCTTTCTGATAATGAGCAACACATCGTTTATACTTCCTTTAGACAAAATCTGATTTGCCTCTTTGATAGTAATGGAAGACTCAGCGCTTCGTACAAAGGATCACCTGATATGATTCGCAATCAAGAGAATGCAACATTAGTAGATGGGACAACTCTGGCTTATACATGTCGCTCCACAAGAATGAAAAATAAATCTGTTTTTGCAATCAATGCAAATCCAGGCAATAAGGCTGTTACCAATATGTATATTTTTAATGAAAAGCTCATACCACAAGAAAGGCTTATGATCAATCCTGGCATTTTTAATTTTGACGTGGATGCCAAAGCGAGGAAAATATATGCATTGAACACAAAAAAAGAATTAATTATACTTTCATACTAATAACCTCAAAAGTGAAAATATTCAAGTGTAATTTACTTCTCATTGCCATGCTTTTTACAGGTGGTGAACTGTGGGCACAAAAAGGCGAAAATGTCAGGCTGATTATTGAATACAATCTTTCGCACATCATAGATTCAACACAGCCTGAAAATCCTTATCATCGGAGCTTCATGTTGTAAGCTCCCCAACTTTTAGCTCAATCAAAAGTTGACAATTGATACCTAAAAGGAATTTTTTTGGTAGCCGCACTGAAATTTTTATTTATTGTGACTTTCTATTTTTTAAATGCACTCAATTTTTTTGCGAACTCCTTCTTCATTTCATTCTCGAAGCTATCCAAATAATTTTCAGTCGTCTTTTTATCAGTATGACCCAATGATTCCTGGATAAATTCTGTGCTTGCACCCGAACGTTTTAATTGGGTAGAAAATGAATGCCTTGAGACAATTGTTGTTAGCCGTCTCTCCAAACCCAAAGCAATACCAATCTTGCGCATGTGAGTGTTTATATACTTTACTAAGGAACGACATTCATAGTGCTGTTCTAGGGCTGTGAGACCTGGCTTTAAGAAGGGGAAAATATAATTTCCCGGAATTTTATCCTTGTTTGGATATTTCACCCCATAGCTTGTTTCCCCATCGTTCTATATATAAAAGCATGTCTTCGTTTAAATAGACTGTAATTGGGCGAGGATCATGGCGCGTAGTACGTTCGGTTTTAGCGCGAAGGAAAACAAAATATTCGCCCTCAATATTTTTGTATTTTAAATACGCCATGTCTTTTGCATTCATTCCATTGCCGAAATAACAAAACATCCAAAGGTCTCTCGCTCTCAATTCATCCTTATTATCAGTTTTGTAATTGTATATCTCGCCGATTCTATCTATGTTTATTGCTTTCTTGACATTTCTTGACGAAGGAATTTGGTATCGTCGTTTCCCGAATGGATAACATTTTTCTCTTTTTATTAAACCATCCTCAATGGCTTCATTAAAAATTGCACGAAGAGGTCTAAGTATTATTCCAACAGTTGCTTTGGCTCTATCCTTTCCCAACATCCATTTTTCATACTGGTATAAAAAAAGTGACCGTAATGTCTGTAAACTTTACGTTACCCTTGAATTTTTTTAAAGAAGTATAAGTTGATTGATAATTGAGTGCGGTTCCTATTCTTTCTTCTCTAATTAATTTTTTAATGTAGGCCAGAAATGAGGATGAAATGCACCCTTTTCTGGAATGATCTTCTTTGAAAAGAGGAAACCTCGGGTGATAAAGCGTATAATCAAAATAATCAGGATCAGATTGTTCTAAATCCGCTTTGGTCTTCTTTGGACGAAATAATGGATTACCAATAATTATGCATTCTTCAAATTCTGAAAAGTTGAAAATCTTAAGTTCTTTAGTTACTTTCTTCGAAGAAGCAAGGAGTTTTTCAAAAGTATCTCGTAAGAGAAGCATATTGACATCTCTTCCCGGTTTCCAAAGTAATGCAAACTCATCCCTGGTTAAATCATGTACCGTTTGATAATGCTCGCTAACTCGTTTAAAAGTAACACGGAGTTTCACAGGATAAGTGCCTGTAGATTTTTTAATTCTGCGCGTGTCTAGAATAATTTTAATAGTAACTGACATACAAATTGGTTTAGCTATACACATTGATCTCTTTCACTTCCAAAATGTTTGCAAATTTGTTTGCAAATAAAAACCGCTATTTTAACCTAAATGCACCTATAGAAGGCAAGGTAATAAATGAATACTTAAACAATTGATAATCAATTATTTAAGTTAATATAAGTAAACTCAGTTTAAGTAGAATAAAGCGTTCAAATCGGCTTAGGATCTAGCGCCGCGAGGTCTGGGTTCGATCCCCTTTATCCGCACTCATAAATGATATACAGTTACAAAAGGCTGTCGCAAATGGACAACCTTATTATATAACGCGCACTCAAATATCAAGCAACTAATATGAATACATTTAATTGATAATCAATAATTTAGAGAAAAATTCTATTACTAAAAATCAGTTGACAGGTCCAGCCTCCTTTCAGCGATATTTCTAAACTCCTAAATTCTTTTTGCATCAATCCCTTACCTTTGCAGCCCGAATTTTAAGTTTTATAAAACTACACTCATGGCGTCTATTATAAGAGAGAACATTGGTTTATTAAATGACAAGCTCACCGTGCAGTTGAGTAAAGAAGATTATTACAATGGCTTTGAACAAAGCCTTAAGAAATATGCGAAAACAGCCAATATCCCAGGCTTTAGGAAAGGAATGGTTCCCTCAGGACTCGTAAAAAAAATGTATGGCCAGGGCGTTTTCAGTGATGAAATATTGCGCAAAGTAGAAGCTGAGTTAAACAGCTACCTAAACAAAGAAAAATTAGACATTTTTGCCCAGCCTCTTCCTTTAGAGAATGATGCCCGCAAGCTTGACATGAATAACCCCGTAGATTATTTTTTCGATTTTGAGATCGGATTAAAACCGGTATTCGCAATTGATCCGAAAGACATTCATGTTACCCGCTTTGCAATAACGGTAACCGATGAGATGGTACAGGAAGAAGTAGAACGCTTACAAATACGCAACGGTAAAATGACTGAGCCCGAAGCGGTAACCAATGATGATAATGTGCTGAATGTAAAATTCATTGAAAGCGATGTAGAAGGCAATGAAGTGGAAGCCGGTATCAGCAAAGACAATTCATTATTAGTCAAATATTTTGAAGAAAGTTTCCGCAAGAATCTGATTGGCAAGAAAAATGACGACACCATTGTTTTACAATTGAGCAAGGCTTTTGAAGACAAAGAAAAAGAAGCCATTCTTGCAGACCTTGGTTTAACTAAGGAAGACGGCGATAAATATTTTAAATTATTGATCACTAAAGTAGGATTGGTTGAAAGGGCCGAACTGAATGAAGAATTCTTTCTCAGCGTTTACCCTAATAATGAGATCAAATCTGAAGATGCTTTCCGTACTGCAGTTAAAGCGGAAATTGAGGGCCATTTTGCACAACAGGCCCGTAACCAGATTTACGACCAGATTTACCATCACTTGGTAGACCATACCAAAATGGATTTCCCCGAAGCCTTCTTAAAACGCTGGTTACAATCAGGCGGAGAACAACCCAAGACTGCCGAAGAGGCAGGTAAGGACTACCCTACTTTTGTCAACCAGTTAAAATGGACATTGGTAAGCAGTAAATTAATTGAAGACAACAAAATCGAGGTTTTACCCGATGACATTCGTGATTTCGCCAAACAACAGTTATTCAGCTACATGGGCGGCCAGCTAGGCGCCATGGACGATAACCAGCAATGGGTGGACGATTATGCCAACCGCATGATGCAAGACAAGAAATTCGTAGAGGACAGCTATCACCGCATCAGTGGCGATAAACTATTTACCCACCTGGAAGGGTTGGTAGCCGCAAAAGAAGAAGCGATCAGTGTAGAAGATTTTGCGAAGAAATTACACAATCACCACCATTAATCAGTAAGCTCCGGCATTAGGAGTTTTTTATATAACTGCCGGACCTTGGGTCCGGCTTTTTTATAGCTTTTGGCTAAGGAATTAAACGTCAAATGCTTCATCCCAAGCGCTAAACCAAACTGACTACTTGGCGCAAAACTTGCTTTGCACAGTATTTGACTATAGAAATCTTTCTTGAAATAGCAAATCACTTATCTTCAAAGCGAAAATCGTAACACATGAACCTTGGAAAAGAATTTGACCAATACGCTGTAAAACACAGGGGCATCAGCAGTGCCACTTTACATAATTACCAACAGCAGGGGTTTACCAACCTCACCCCTTACATTATTGAAGAGCGGCCATTGAATGTAGCCAGTATGGACGTTTTCAGTCGTTTAATGATGGACCGTATTATCTTTTTAGGCGAAGGCATTAATGATTATGTGGCCAATATTGTAACCGCACAGTTATTATTCCTCGAAAGCACCGACAGGACCCGTGATATCCAGATGTACATTAACAGCCCTGGTGGAAGCGTATATGCCGGTTTAGGTATTTACGATACGATGCAATTCATCAGTCCGGATGTGGCTACCATTTGCACCGGTATGGCCGCAAGCATGGGCCAGATTTTATTATGTGCTGGTGTTCCGGGAAAACGTACTGCACTAAAACACAGCCGTATCATGATTCACCAACCAAGCGGTGCCATTGGCGGGCAGGCAAGTGATATTGAGATCACCGCTAGAGAGATCAAAAAATTAAAACTTGAACTGTATGCCATTACAGCACATCATACCGGCAAAGATCCTGAAACGATTGCCCATGACAGCGACCGTGATTTCTGGATGACAGCATCTGAAGCCAAAGAATATGGGTTAATAGATGAAGTGTTGTTCACAAATCCAAGGAAGGAAAAGAAAAGCTAAACTTTATTTGTGAGTAGGTAGTGGTGAGTATTGAATGAAACTGCCACTGACTACTCACTACTAAGTACTCACAAAAACATCAGCACCTAAAAAATAAAAGATGACCAACACAAAATATATCGTAAACCCCTATTTAATGGAAGACGAAAACGAAGAGGAAAACGAACCAAAAGAAGATAAAAAAGATCCTGCTCCAGATTTCATGAATAAGAAACTGGAGAAATTATTTTTTGAAAAAAGAACAGTTTACCTGTGGGGTGTGGTAGATGACAAATCGGCCCGCGAACTGGTAACCAAATTATTATTGCTGGATGCCGATAAACCCGGTGAAGAAATCAAATTCTACATAAACAGCCCGGGTGGTGTTGTCACCAGCGGTATGGTAATTTATGATACTATGAAACTGATCCAAAGTCCGGTAAGCACCGTTTGTATGGGGTTGGCAGCCAGCATGGGATCTATTTTATTAAGTGCCGGTACCAAAGGAAAAAGATATGTGTACCCACATGGTGAAGTGATGATACACCAGCCAAGTTTAGGCGGTTATTTCCAGGCCAATAGTGCCGATATTGAAATTCAGGCCAATCAAATACGTAAAACCAAGGAACTCGGAGCCAGGATTTTGGCTGAGAATTGCGGGAAAAGTGTTGACCAAATCCTAAAGGATTTCGACCGGGATTACTGGATGGATGCTGAAGAAGCCGTTAGTTATGGTATTGTAGATGCTGTTCTAACTAAAATATAGGTGAACCATCACATTTTAAGCATCTTTTACTGCTTAAAACGCATTCAGAAGCCTGAACTATGATAGCTTTGCAACGATTTGTTGCAAAACCCTGTCTGTAAGACAGGCTGTTTGTATAATCAAATATTCAATTATGGCAAAAGCATCTCAATTACATTGTTCTTTCTGTGGCCGTAATCGTGATGAGGTTAAAATACTCATTGCCGGTCAGGATGGCCATATCTGTGAGAATTGTGTAGAACATGCCCAGGAGATCATTGCTCAGGAACTTACTGCCAAGCTGGAAGGGACCAATGGAAGTGCTAATTTTAAATTAAATGTGCGCCGCCCGGCAGAAATCAAAAAATTCTTAGATGAATATGTAATAGGTCAGGATGATGCCAAAAAAGTTTTATCCGTTGCCGTTTACAATCACTATAAAAGGGTTAACAACAAACAGCAGCCTGATGATGTGGAGATTGAAAAAAGCAATATCATCATGGTTGGTGAAACCGGTACCGGTAAAACCCTTCTAGCAAAAACGATTGCCCGTTTATTAAACGTTCCATTCGCCATTGTTGATGCTACCGTGTTTACTGAAGCCGGTTATGTGGGTGAAGATGTAGAAAGCATGCTTACCCGTTTATTACAAAACTGCAATTACGATGTTACAGCTGCAGAGCGTGGCATTGTGTATGTTGATGAGTTGGATAAAATTGCCCGTAAAGGCGATAATCCGTCCATTACTCGCGATGTAAGTGGTGAAGGAGTACAGCAGGGATTATTGAAAATGCTGGAAGGTACCGAAGTGCTGGTGCCACCACAAGGTGGGCGCAAACATCCCGAACAAAAAATGATCAAGGTTGACACAAAGAATATCCTGTTCATTTGCGGTGGCGCCTTTGATGGAATTGATAAAGTAATTGCACGCAGGGTAAATACCAATGCCATCGGCTTCAGCGTGAATAAGGAAGAACAAGAACACCAGCGTAAAAATTTACTGCATTTTATCAATGCGCAGGACCTGAAAAGTTTTGGTTTAATCCCTGAGTTATTAGGACGCCTTCCGGTGATTACCCATTTAAATCCATTGGATACTGAAACCTTACGAAATATTCTGACAGAGCCTAAAAACTCACTCATCAAACAATTTACACGCCTATTTGAGCTGGAAGGAATTGAACTAGTGATAGATAATGCGGTATTAGACTTCATGGTAACGAAAGCCCTTGAATACAAACTGGGCGCCCGTGGTTTACGCAGTATTTGCGAAAGTATTTTAACCGATGCCATGTTTGAACTGCCCGGCACCGATATAACAAACCTTCATATTACACTTGATTATGCAGAACAAATGTTTGGGAAAAGCAGGTTGAGTACTTTAAAAGTTGCTTGATGATGTATTGATCCGATTCAGTTAGAAAGGTTCATATATTTTATATAGTCACAGCGGTGGGAATAACTTCTTACCGCTTTTTTATGCGCAGCCGTTAATATTGCAAAAGCAAATCATATACCATATATTTCAAACCATTCCTATGAACGAATTAGTTGATCGCCTGATAAAACAAGCCAATTTAAGTCCCGACCAGGCCCAGAAAGCCATTAAAACAATCGCTGATTTTGTAAAAGAGAGATTTCCCATGCTGGGCGGAGCAGTTGATCAGATTTTTGCCGCAGGCAATAAAGAAGATTGAGGGGTTATTTTGAATATTGCCTGCTAAGTATTGAATAATGTAGAAATAAACACTAGCTTTTCGTCTGTTGGGGCATTTTGATAATGAACGAGCTTCCATTTTTGGGATTGCTTTCAATGATAAGTTCACCGCCGTATTTTGTTATCAGGTCGCGGCATAACATCAGGCCAAATCCACTTCCTTTTTCATAAGAAGTACCGGTAGTGTTGTAATATACTTTAGCATTTACTTTTTCAATAGCCTCTTTTGTCATACCTATACCTGAATCTTTTACGGTAAGATAAATAGCACTATTTGCCCCTATATGTGAATGCAGTTCTATAAACCCATTTTCATTGGTGAATTTAATTGCATTACTAATCAGGTTACGGCAAACGATGCGTATCATTTCTTTTTCTGCAACGATAAATAAGTTCGGGTCTACATTGTTTTTGAAATGGATATTCTTTTGCAAAAGCGGAACACGATGTTCGTCTTCCAGGCTTTTTATAAGTAAATGCAACCCTATCCTCATCCTGTCTTCTTCTTTACCGCTCATTTGCCCTTTTATCCAAAACAGTAAATTATCCAATAAAGAAGTCGTTCCTAAATATTGTGTTTCCAGCTGTTGCAAAAGATCCTGCGCTTCGTGAGGTGGTACCATTCCCTGGTTTACCAGGTTTAATATGCCTTTTGTATTCACCAATGGTGTGCGCAGGTCGTGCGAAATAATGGATAACAGTTTGCTTTTTGTTTTGTTATCCGTTTCCAATAAAAGGTTCTGGTTGGATATCTCTTTATTCAACAGATCGAGAAAAGCTGAATTTTTTTCAATAATCTCATTCTTCTGCTTGAGTTCTTTACCAAAGAATCTTTGACGTTGATAATTAACCAAAGCCAATACTGCCAACACTGCTACAATGATCAGAATAAATGTTCCTACAGTAATGATCAGCAATTGTTCCTTTTGAACACGCTTAGCCCTTGCTACTTCATTTTCTGCAGTTATATTTTGTGCATCCTGGCTTTTAATTACGTCAATAAAGTTGAGGGCATATTCCTTTTCGTTTTCAATTTGTACTTTAAATATTTTAACCAATGAATCCTGCCATTGCGAAGTTGTTTGGACATCACCTGTTAGCCTGTACCCCTGAATAATTTTGGTAGCTGCCTCTTTTAAAAGGTTATAGGCAGAGATCGTGTACGCACTTCTATACCCGATTTTGGCCATATTAATAGAAGCATCCGTCATATTTTGTTTCATCAGGATCGAAGCAAGTGCCAACTGGTTAAGGGCGGCCCCATACCTGTCTTGCATGATTTCGTCTTTAGCAAGTGATTTCTGAAAAAAAACTTCAGCGACTTTAAAATTTTCACGTTGCTCTTCCAGTAAGCCTAGGTTATAATAAGCTTTTTTCTCTC
>JAYSXR010000323.1:0-2822 GCA_043717145.1 Chitinophagaceae bacterium
TGTGCCACCGCCTGAGTTGAAAATGCATTTAATAATAAAATGATAAAATACAATACTTGTTTCATGATTTTTTTATTTGTTTCAATTTTGTCGTTTGTCAACCAATTCGGCTTCATCGGAGTGTCACCTGTCTTACCTTAAAATAAGTTGACCATTTTTTTGTTATAAAAATTGGTTAGGTTTCTAAAATTACTCATCAATGGATATTACGGTCAAAGTTTACCACCGTTTCGGTGCAAAGTTTACCACTCGTATGGAGTTGTTGTAGTGGTATAAATTTAGTTATTTTTTCTGGTCCTCAAAGATTCCCCTTTTAATTCTATTTTGTGCGCATTAGCAGTCAGTCTGTCACATATTGCATCTGCAAGGGTTGGTTCATTGATATATTCATACCATTTGCTCACCGGTAATTGTGATGTTACAATTGTGGCACCTTTCGCGAAGCGGTCTTCGAGTATTTGCAGTAAGGATAACCTCATATCCTGGCTTAAGGGCTGCAGTCCAAAGTCATCAATAATGAGTAAGGGAGTTTTAGCAATCATATTTAGCCAGCGTATATAAGTTCCATCAAGCCTTGCCATTGACAGTGCTTCAATAAAGCGGTTCATAGAATAATACATCGTCCTATGGCCGAGCAAACAGGCGTTTCTTCCCATGGCGCAGGCGAAGTAACTTTTTCCGCAGCCGGTTGAACCGGTAATTAACAGGTTTTCTGATTTTTCAATAAACGTTCCATCGGTTAATGTTACCAGTGTTTCTTTGGTGATACCTCTGCCGGGCGTACAGTTAATTTGCTCGGGTGTGGCATTGTAGCGAAGTTTGGATAGACGCAGATAAAGTTGTGTTCGTTGGTACACCCGGTATCCGGCTTCAGCTTCAGTAAGTAAACCAACAATGGTATGTGGCTCTGGTTGCTGGTGTACGGGTTGTTTAATAATGGCTTCATAGCGTTTAGCCATTCCGATTAGTTTAAGTTCCTGTAACTGATCAAGCGTGCTTTGTTGATTCATGTGTTGTTTTTATGAGTGATTAATAAGTTTACTGGTACGCTTCCGGTCCCCGCAAATTAGGGTGGTCGGGAAGCCGGAACAGATCAGTTTGATTCTCCTGGCTGAGTTGATCGTAGTTACTGACCAGAATGTTCTGGATGGTTCTGTAATTAAACACACTGCCACACAAGCCTCTTGTACAGGCAGCTTCCAGCCGGGGTGTACCATACTGTTTGTGCAGCCGCAATATTCCCCTGCAGGCATTGTAAGTTTGCTCAGTGTAGGCTCTTGCTTTTAAACCCTCGTTCATATATTGGTGGACGGCGGAGCCGATACGGATAGCCTGTGCTAAAAAATATTCGGGTGTCCAGCCCTGTTGCTCAAAGAATTGCTGGTGCCCGGCAGGCATATGGTCACCGCTGGTAGTAAAGTCATGTTTCTTACAGCTGCGTCTGTGAAGCGCAATGCGCTGGTGTTGATAATAGACCTCTACAATGTCTGTATCATATACAACACTTACCTGCTTGCCAATAAAAAGATAGGGCACACTGTAGTGGTGATAATTTTCTCCAAGGGTGATGTGATAATTTTTCTGCACTTTGGCAACCACCTGATATTTGATCACAAAACTTTGGGATGGCAATGGTTGCAGCAGGGGCTGCTCTTGCTGCATAAATTGCTGCAGCCTGCTATGATCTTTTAGCTGGAACAGTTTTTCGTTGTGCAAATTCAGTTGCTGCAGCACAGCGGCATTCAACTGGTTGATATGATGGTATACTTCGTCCCGCAAAGGAGCATAGATACGCTGGTAAGCAATCTTCACTTCATTTTCCACCGCACCTTTATCTTTCGGTTTTGCTACCCGGGTGGCCAGCAGTGTAATATTATAATGCAAGGCCCATTGTTTAAGCGCTTCAGAAAATATAGGTTCGTACCGGCAGGATTTAGTAACCACCTGCTTCATATTATCTGTTTTAAGACTTAAGGGGACGCCATTAAAATATTGCACACAGTTGTTGAGCACTTTTATAACCTGGGGAATAGTGGCATCCGGAAGGGCCATAGAAAAGGTATACTTGCTAAAAGGTAATACACAAACCAGTACGGGACACATCATTATTTCACCGCTGGATATGTCAACATAACTCATTTTATCACCCGCAAAATCGACCATTACCATCGCTGCAGGTGCATGAACAAGATGCATGGTAGCCAGGGTTGTGTTGCCGGCTTGTTTTAAAAGAATGCAAAACTGCGTATACCTGTAAGGGTCTTTGCATTCTTTGCGGTACTCTTCCCAAAGCAGGAGCCGGGTAACACCGGTTCGTTTAAGTTCAGTAAAAAAGTAGGGTATCCTGGTAATTAATTCCAGCTTTCTCGCATCATCTGCATGATCTGGTTGTAACGAAGGGGTATATACAATTGCAGCTAAATCTGCATCGGTAAATTGGCGGAGTTGTTCGAATGAATGGATAGAACTTTTAAGTCTGGAAGCATACAGTGTCACTGGCTGCCTTGACATACCAAGTTGTGCTGAAATGGCTCTGAGAGAGTATCCTTTCTCTAACAGTTGAATGATTGCCCGAATCTGTTGCATTGATATCACTTGATTGGCCATGCTTTTAATACAAAGCAAAGCCGTTAAAAAATGCTATCAACAACTTCCTCCAAGTGGTAAACTTTGCGCCGTATTGTCAGCAGAAAAATACCTGTGAGTGGTAAACTTTGCACTGAAATAATCTAATCAATCCCGCAACCTGGTGGTAAACTTTGGACTGAAACGCTGGTAAACTATGCTCTGAAATAAGTGGTAAACTATGGTGCGTAATATCC
>JAYSXR010000324.1:0-8338 GCA_043717145.1 Chitinophagaceae bacterium
ATTTTGGCAAAAGCAGCTCCTGTATTTCCATACCCGATAATGCCAATGGTTTTACCCGTAAGTTCATCAGCCTTATTTTCATCCCGTATCCACTTTCCCGCTTTCACTTCAATACTGCTGCTGTTGATCTTATTCATCAGGTTCAACAACAAACCCAGTGTATGTTCCGCCACCGCATTGCGGTTACCTTCCGGACTGCTAACGCATTTGATACCCTTGGTTTCTGCATACGCTGTATCAATCAGTTCCATACCACTACCCAGGCGGCCGATCCATTGTAACTGAGGAGCCTTATCAATAATCGCTTTATCAATGGCTAAGCGGGTAGTAACAAACAATCCGGTAACATCACCCATCATCTCACTTAATGCTTCGTAGCTGATGGTGGGTAAATGCAGCACTTCATACCCTTTTGCCGTTAAGGTTTGCAAAAGATAATCATGTACTTTGGAAGTGATAATGACTTTCAGTTTCAATTGTCTGTTTTATTGCTAAAGATCAGCACAGAAAATAATCAGCGCATTTGAAAGGTTAAAGCCGCAAATTGTTCTATGCTTAATTGTTCTGCTCTTTTATTAAATAATTCATGCTTTAATACCTCTTCATCAAACAAACTCTTCAGTGCATTACGCAACATTTTTCTTCTTTGATTGAAAGCTGCCTTTACAAGTATAAACAGGCTCCGCTCACTTTTTACTGGTATGGAAGTTACTTTCCTTTTCAGCCGGATCATCCCACTCATGACCTTTGGAGGCGGATTAAAGCTGCCGGGGGGCACATCAAATAAATAATCCACTTCATAAAATGTTTGTACCAATACACTCAGAATGCCATATACTTTACTACCCGGGCCCGAAACAATCCGCTGTGCCACTTCCTTTTGAAACATTCCGATCATCACAGGCACCTGTTCTTTCCATTCCAGCACCTTAAACAATATTTGAGAGGAAATGTTGTAAGGAAAATTTCCTACCACTGTAAATATTCCTTCAAATGGCGCATCAATATCCAGGATACTTTTATGAATAATCTTGCCCTTGATACCAGGATAAGTTAGTTCCAGATAGGCCACTTTCTCGTCGTCCAGTTCCACTGCTTTAAAATCAATATCTTTTAAAGGCAGTAAATATTTAGTTAATGCGCCACCTCCAGGGCCCACTTCCATCAATCGCTCAAAAGGGTTTTCCTGCAATGCCGCAACAATCATTTTACAGATATTCTCATCTTTTAAAAAGTGTTGCCCCAACGATTTTTTCAACGAGTACTGCATCAGTGCAAAAATAAGGCATTTGGAGCGTGAGACGAGAATTGTGAGACCTGAAGCATGAGTGGAAGATAGTACACTCACGACTGGCGACCGACGACTCACGCTTTTCCCAGATAAAGCTGTTTCCTGCCTTAATCTTCTTATTTTTACCCACTAAACCACCTAAATGAGTAACGAATTGCAAAAGCCTGTCATTGGTTTCACCTGTGGCGACCTGAATGGTATTGGTATAGAACTGATCATAAAAACCTTATCCGACAACCGCCTGCTGGATATTTGTACACCGGTGGTTTTCTGCAGCAATAAGTCCCTCAATTTTTATCGCAAAAGCTTACCGGATTATAACTTCAATTATGCCAATAGTAAGGAATTAAACCGCCTTAACCCTAAACAGGTAAATGTGTACAATAGCTGGGAAGAAGAAGTAGCTATTACTCCCGGGGTATTAAACCAGATTGGTGGTAAATATGCACTCATCTCACTACAGCAGGCAACACAGGCTTTAAAAGATGGCTATATTCAGGGCCTGGTGACTGCCCCAATTCATAAAAAAAATATTCAATCGCCTGAGTTTGCGTACAGTGGCCATACACCCTATTTTAAAGCTTTCTTTGGGGTATCGGACGTTGCTATGCTGATGGTGGCTGAAAATATGAGGGTAGGGCTGGTAACTGAACATGTGCCCGTGTCAGAGGTGGTAGCGAAAATTACCCGTGAAGCCATTATCAGTAAATTAAAAATCATTCATAGTTCTTTACAAAAAGATTTTGGGGTTGATAAACCAAGGATTGCAGTATTGGGATTAAACCCACATGCAGGCGATGAAGGGTTGATAGGTAATGAAGAAGAAACCATCATCAAACCCGCGATTAAAGAAGCCAAACATAGCATGATGGTTTTCGGGCCATACAGTGCCGACGCTTTTTTTGCCCGTGGACAGTTTGAAAGGTTTGATGCAGTTTTGGCCATGTACCACGACCAGGGTTTGATCCCTTTTAAATCATTGGCGTTGGGCGAGGGTACCAACTACACTGCCGGTTTACCCGCCATCAGAACCAGTCCGGACCATGGTACCGCATTTGATATTGCAGGTAAAGACAAAGCCGACCCTAGTTCTTTTCTCGCTGCTACTTTCGAATGTATTGAGATCATCCGTCGGAGGTTCGGGTATGACGAAATGCGCCAGAACCCTCTGAAAAAAATGAGTGCCCGTATGATTGCGAATTCAGTAGATGAAAGAATTGAAGAATCTGAAGGGTAATCCAATATTAAATATTGAACAAATAATTTTGAATATTGAAGTAACAATAGTCACTTTTTAATATTCATTTTTTACTTAAATACCGAATCGTTAATACCCTTATTAATAATGTAATTTGTATAAGTAATTTCTACCCTGCCTTTCTTATTTTTTAACTTTTCTGCTTCGGAAATTTTCTTCTCATTATCGTCGAATTCCAATGTGATCCCTTTGGGTAGCTTGTAATCTTTGGTATTGAACCCGAATACTACTTTATCCGGCAAGCCGTATTGCATAAACTGGCCGTAGCTCATTTCAATTTCATACGTACCATTTTCAATGGTGGTGGTAACGGCTTTTTTTACAAGTAGGTTAGCTTCATCAATATACAACGTGGTAAGCACGATATCGCTATTTTCGTTGGAAGGTAGCAGCTTTACAATTTTAGTCTTTATACCACCTATCACCGCTTCTCCGGCAGCTAAGGCTACAAAGTCGGTCATACTAAAAATAGCATTCATATTTACTGAAACCCCACCTTTAGGCAGCAATGATATTCCCCCATCTTTCTTCAACCGGAACTTATTCGGTTTTTTATAAAATACTTTTACCTTACCTATTGGTGCTTTGATAAAAGCTACATCCGTCTTCATCCGGCCATCGGCTTCATAATCGTTTACCTGGTCCAGTTTGGCTTTCACTTTTATTACCAGGGCATTCATGTCCTGCGAGAAAGTAATAAGTGACAAGTGACAAGTGACCAATAATAGTATGATCTTACGCATCTGATAAATTATTTTGAATTTTTGACTAACTCAATACATCTTTCCTTTTAAAAATCACTATCGCTGCTGTTACAAATCCAACAATATGCACTACCAGCACCAATGCAGAATTAATAATTTTCTGGGGGTTCTGTATACTGCCTATGATGGCTTCATTGGCATCATTGACTTTTATATCGAAAAATTCTTTCCAGCCAATCATGTGTGTCGTAAACAAAAAAGGCTTTATCTTATTAAACACAGGTATATTAAGTGTGCTAAGAATAGTAAAGAATACAATCACACTCATCGTTGCAACAATCGGGCCGATAGAATTTTCGGCAAATAAAGAAAATAAAAAGCCGAGCGAAGCAACCGTAGTCATAGCCAGTGCAGCAAAACCAAATGCCCATACATAACGCCAGAAAATATCATCTTTCTTTAACAAAACCACGTATTGTGATTTCATTAAGAAAAGGTCATCTGTTCCGAAAATAATCATATTCAGGAATAACGCGAGTATGGCCAGCCAGACCAGCAATAACAAAGTATACGCGACTGTAGCCATGAATTTTGCTAATAAAAATTTTGTGCGGCTAATGGGTTTGGTAAGCATGATCCGTAGGGTGCCCATATTAGCTTCTCCCGATATCATATCAGCAGCTACCAGAGCGATAAGCAATGGCACATGCACTAATAATATTTGAAGAACAATGTAACAAACCTGGTAGCCGTTCAATATTTTACCTTCCACTGTTATGGAAGATGTGATATCCCGCATCATAAAATCAATATAAGAATCGCCGTCTAATTTCAATCCAAATTGAATAATGCCAATTAACCCCGTTATCGCTGCAAAAGCAATATAGGTGCGGGGCCTGCGGAAAATCTTAAATAATTCAATTTGAATAAGTGTCCACATGTTGGTTTCCTGAGGTTACTTGTAAAAAATAATCTTCCAATGAATGCCGTGGTTGCAGGGAAAGAACCTGTATATCCATATCTACCAGGTCACGGTGCAGTTGCGGAATTAATTGCCTGTCAAGTTTAATTAATATAGCTGTATCACGCTGTGGTTGCAGATGAATATTCCATGCGCTCACCTGCAATTGTTGCAATGCAAACCCGTTATCAAAAGTCTGCAACTCTACAATGGTTTGTGATGGATCAAATAATTCCAGTGCATTTCCCTCTACTATTTTCTTTCCTTTATCAATGATCAGTACCCTGGTAGCTACCTGCTCTATTTCACTCAATAAATGCGAAGAAACAATCACGGTTTTCTTAAGATCCCGGCTCAGGTGCAGGATCAGATTCCTTATATCTGCAATACCCTGAGGGTCTAGGCCATTGGTAGGTTCATCTAAAATAATCAGTTTCGGATCGTGTACCAATGCAATGGCTATTCCCAATCGTTGCTTCATTCCTTGCGAGAATGTTTTCACGGTATCTTTTGAACGATGGGCTAGGCCTACTTTGTCTAATTGCGCCATTAACTTTTCCTCAGATACTTTTACACCACTTAGCCTTGCAAACAATTGTAGGTTTTCGTAGGCTGATAAATATTTGTAAACGTCTGGTTTTTCAATAACGGCACCAACCTGGCTAAGTATTTCATTTCGGTTGGATGTTAGTTTTTTTCCAAATATTTCCACTTCTCCGGCACTCGGCGTGATTAACGTAAGCAACATACGTATGGTAGTACTCTTACCTGCACCATTTTGCCCGAGAAACCCATATACATCCCCTTCATTAACAGAAAAGGAAAGGTCCTGAACTGCTGTAAGGTTTTTGAACTGTTTGGTAAGGCCTTTTACGGCAACGACTGTTTGCATGTAATTATATAACACCAAAGGTAAGCAAGAGGTTGTATGATGTGGGGGAAATCTGGAAGTTGGACCTTGGAAACTGAATATTAGATTATTGGATGCTCGACAGATAAATTTACTGGTTACTAAACGGACAATACCAGTATTCAACATCTTTAAGACTCTCCCGCCTGGAAATATTGCTGTAAGGCTTTTACATATGCCTCAAATGCTTCTACCCCTTTCGGCGTGATCTTACAGGTAGTTAGTGGATAATTGTCTTTGAATTGTTTCACCACATTAATATATCCGGCTTCTTTCAGTTTTTGCACCTGCACACTCAGGTTACCTGCTGTAGCATTCGTTTTTTCGCGGATATAGGTGAACTCCGCCTCCTTAACAGCAATAAGCAGGCTCATTACCGCAAGGCGCAATTGTGAATGTAATATGGGATCCAGTTCTTTAAACATGCTTCATTGTCAGGTATCGTCTGCGTAAAATGATGCCTGGTATCAGCCATGCTGATGTAGCGGATAGTGCCATAAGCAACATCCCGTTTGCAAAACTCGTATAATAGCTGGCAATACTGCATACCCAACAAATAATCCCGCCTATGACCATTGGGGTAAACTTTCTTACCCCGCCGGTAATAAAAGTAGGTATACCATAAACAATCATATACAATGCAATACTATTAGACGGGTGTACATGGCTATTATAAAATGAAAGTAAAAAAATGCAAACGGCAAAAGTGGCCCACACAAAATTCATAATGCTTTCATCATGCGAAATAAAATTCTTTTGTTTCCTTGCCCGCCATATGAAAAAGACCTGTGGCAGCAAAGCGAATAAAGACAGAAACCACTCATCAAAACCAATATCTAATTGATAGGAAACACGGGCATAGGTACTCAAACTGCAAAAAGTTATCACTATCCCCCAGAAAAGAGGGCCTACCCCAGATTCGATGTAAGAGTTTTTTGCCTTTTTGATCATAGATGTAATCAACGCAAGACTTTCCTTTTCAGTTAACTGGTTTTCTTCTTTCATAACTTAACTTTTTTGTTGTTGATGCCGGATTCGCAGTAAATGGCCGGGAATAATATAACTGATCAGGATCGCAAGGCTGCCGATCAATAATTGGTAATCGTAACTGAACTTAACGGATACTGCTGCCAATACAAAATTGATCAAACCACCAATGATCAATGGCCGGAAACGAAGAAGCTTACCGCTAACAAAAGTGCCGATGCCATATAAAAGAATATAATAGGTTAATGCCGATTGCCAGGATGTTTGCCCAAGTACGTTAATGAATATCAATACAATAAACGCCATAGCCAACGCAATCCATAAATAGTCCAGGGCTTCGTCTACAAATGATTTTACGCGTTTTATTTTAGATTGCCTAGAGGCATATATGCCGGAGATCACACCACCAACTGGCATCAGACACCACACAAAATAATGTTGGGGATATTGCAGATACACTTTTAAAATAAACTCTGCTATGCAACAAAAAAATACAAGCCAGCCCCACAATAAAAAATAAAAACTGTCATCTGCTACAGAGTCTTTTGTCTTGTTGATCATTGTTTGAATCAACTGAAGGCTTGCCTGTGGCGACAGTTCCTTTTCGTTAGTTTCCATAAATGGTTGAATTAAGTTTACAAAAATAGCAATGGCTTTTCGGCCACTGCTGTATTAGATACACATATTACTGACAAGCAGCCAATAGCTTCTCTGCCTCTTCCTTGCCCCAGATAGGATGGAGCGGTGAAGCAGGCTGAAATGTTTTGTATAATGCCACTGATTTTTCGAATAATTTTTTGGCAATCGCTTTCCCACCTCCAAAAGCTTCGGGTGTATTCATCAGGGTTTGTCCATTTAAATAGTAAATACGTGGGTTATTCGGATCTGCTTTTGTGGCACTTTCCAATGCATTTCGGGCTTCTGCACCATAACTTTGATAGCGCGTCATGGGATCAACCGTCATTTGTAAAATCGCTACCATCTGTCGCAGGCAAAATATTTCGGAATTGTCCTTTTCAATTGCTTCTGCTTTGCTAATCAGTTCCTTGCTTTTTTCGCCAACTTTATCTTTATCAGCTTTCAAATCCATCCATCCTGTTAAATAAGTTGCCTGTGCTGCATAATAATAAGGAAGCCATTTGTCTTTTTCAGCATCACCCACCCGTTCAAAGAAAGCAGAAACTGCATTCATGTCTTCCGCAGTTTTAGACGCTTTAAACTGTTCTAATCCTTTAGCCATAGCACCTTCATATTTTGATTGTGCAGCAACCATACCGACTATGAACATACTAATGATTACCAATAACTTTTTCATAAAATTGTTGTTTAAGGTGATTGTTGTTTTTTAAATTTTTTGTATGTCTGTTCAATTGCATTTCTTGTATTAAAAATAGTGGCATTTGCATAATTAATGGCCAGGCCAATACCCATGAAAGCATTACCCATACTGGCCATGAAAAAAAAATTCCTGCTGATAGTCGCTTCCCGATACAAACCAAATTGACCATATAAAAGCATTAATCATTAAATAACTGATCAGGTGCTTTTTAAAACCGGCACGCCTTTTAGCCAGTTCCCATAAAATATCATTTTTAGCTTCCATATTAATTGTTAGTATTTAGATTGATTGAATCAATCCTGTTGCTCTCTTTTTAATTTCTCGTACTCCTGAGTTGCACTGATCATTTTATTTCCATGGTATGCATGAAAATATTGAAAAGCGATCCCTACACCCCATCCCATCATTGACCATATTGGCCAGAAATACGAGGCAGGACCGGATGAAAAAAACCAAATCACCACTAAAAAAGCATTTACAATAAAATAGCTGATAAAGCTCCAGCGAAATCCAACTCTTGCTTTTGCCATTTGCCAGAGTTCTTCATCTTTTTGTTGTTCGGTATTCATTGTGTGTAATTTAATGATTGAATATTATTTTGTTTATGGACCATTGCCAGTATTATAAATTATTATTAATTGCATCCTGCCTTCTGTCAACACCCCAGCTTAAAAATACGCCAACAAAAAAGAAACGTGGAGCTGCCGGCGTGATCGCTTCTTTACGTATTCCATCATGCGAATAATTATAGCCGAATACCTGGTTACTGTTAAATACATTGGTTACCGATCCTACAAATACGGCATAAGCTTTACCGATAGAAGCCAAATAATTCAGGCTAAAACCCAAAGTGTTGTAATCAATTGTTTTTCCTTGATCGGCAATATC
>JAYSXR010000325.1:0-2808 GCA_043717145.1 Chitinophagaceae bacterium
GCCATCCTCGGTTTGGATGAGTTGAGTGAAGAAGATAAAATGACTGTACAACGTGCCCGTAAAGTGCAGCGTTTCCTGTCACAACCTTTCCACGTAGCTGAACAGTTCACAGGTTTAAAAGGTGTATTTGTAGAGATCAATGATACCATCCGCGCATTTAATTCTATCATGGACGGTGAAGTAGATCAATACCCTGAAGCAGCTTTCAACCTGGTAGGAACTTTGGAAGAAGCAATGGAGAAGGGTAAAAAAATGATGGATGCAGCGAAAGGATAAGTAATTTGAAGATTTGACAATGTGGTAATGGGCGGAAGCTCATTAATTACACGGCAGATAAACTTTCAAACTTTCAAACTTTCAAATTTTCAAATTAAAGTATGACACTAGAAATATTAACTCCCGAAAAAAAACTCTATAGTGGTGATGTTTACGGTGTAATGTTACCGGGTATCACAGGTTTGTTTGAAATATTAGACAAACACGCTCCGCTGGTAAGTGCTTTGAAAAACGGAACATTGAAGATATTAAAAGACAAAAGCAAGAATACCGAAAGCTATTCTATACAAAGCGGTTTTGTGGAAGTGCTGAATAATAAAGTAACGGTTTTGGTAGAAGGGGCTACTGCGTTATAAAGAGCAGTACGGATTAACTGATTAAATATTATAAACAAGCGGCCCCGAATATTTCGGGGCCGCTTGTTTATAAGTACCCGTTAAAAAGTAACTCGTCCAACTCTTTAACCAAAACAACCCCCAACAGGCAACCTGTAACCCCTTTGTAAGTTCAATTTAGCTGCGGATCGATCGGGTAATTGATCATCTGGCTATATTCGCCGCCCAGATCCTGTAACGCTGCTTTCCATATCTGTTGCGTATTCATATTAAATACAAGTGGCTTGCTCGCTTCACGGGTTATCCAGCTTTTTTCATTCAGTTCGCCGAGCAATTGTCCTTCAGACCAGCCGCTGTAGCCAAGGAAAAAGCGAATATCATTTTTGCTGAGTTTGTCTTCTTTTAATAATTCCAATACATTCTCAAAATCGCCGCCCCAGAAAATGCCGTCCACTATTTCAATGCCACCTGTAATCAGGCTGGGACATTGATGGAGGAAATGTAAGGTGTCTTTCTGAACAGGACCACCATCATAAACAGGGAAACGTATGCCTTCGGCGCTGGTAACCAGGTCGCCCAATTTCTGGCCCAAGGTTTTATTCAGTACAAAGCCAAAACTACCCTCATCCTTGTGTTCGCAAAGCAATACTACCGTGCGTATAAAGTTAGGATCCTTCAAAAAAGGATCAGAGATCAATAATATGCCAGGTGTCAGGTCAGCCATGTAGAAAAGATAAGAAAAACAATTTATTTATTAAAACGATAGGTCTTATTCCCCGTTAAAATCATGATAAAGCTACCCTTGTGTGTACGGGGGTTTACAGTTCCCATTATATTTGTGACGATGAAGAGAACTTTCCCCACCATTGTTATACTGATCTCACTTTCTTTATTAGGACTGATTCTATTGCAGACATCCTGGTTAAAAAACTTGTTGGAGGTAACGGAAAGTCAGTTAAATAATAAAGTGGAGAATGCCAGTTTAACAGTAGTGAAAGAGCTTAGTAAGAACGTTAATAATGGACAGGTTTTGCGGCTACCGAGAAGAGGTGGGCTCACATTTAGTTCCGATTTTCATTTACATCTGCTGAAGCCTCCAACCATCGAAGAAAAATTTTCTCCCCAGGAAATACATGGCAAGTTAAAGGCCGCTTTTGAAAGTAAGGATCTCAAAGACCTCCAATTTGAATTTGCCATTACCAATACCAATGATGATTATGAGATGTCATCCAAGAATTTTGATAAAGAATTTTGGGATACCACAAATAATAAACGGAACTATTACCCGATCATACCTGAAAATAGCGATGTTGAAGGATTGGTTACTTTAGAGAAGCTGATTATTGTTGTCCCTAATTTTAAAAAACAGGTATGGGAATCATTGCGTTGGGTGATGATTGGTGCGGTGATATTTATGATCATTATTATCGCAGCTTTTTATGTTACGGTAAAATCGTTACTGAACCAGAAAAAATTAAGTGAGATAAAAAGTGATTTTATCAATAATATGACACATGAGTTTAAAACACCATTAGCCACCATCTCATTGGCAGTGGATGCTTTGCGGAACGAGAAAGTGCAGGCTGATAAAGAGAAGACAAAATATTTCAGCAGTATTATCAAAGAAGAAAATATCCGCATGAATAAACATGTGGAAACAATTTTGCAGGCTGCATTAATGGAAAGGCAGGAATTGCAGCTGAACCTCATTTCATTGCATGTGCATACCGTGATTCAATCCATAATGGATAATTATACATTACAGTTACAGGATAAAAAAGGCAATATCCAATTGCTGCTTAATGCAAAGAATGATGTGATCAATGCAGATGAGGTACATTTTTCCAACCTGGTCTCTAATTTGATTGATAACGCTATCAAGTATTCGGGTGATATACCTAAGATTATTATTTCAACGCACAGTACAAAAAAGCACCTTATCGTTCGTGTAGCAGATAATGGTATTGGGATGAGTAAAGAAACTGTAAAACGAATCTTTGAGAAATTCTATCGCGCACATACGGGTAACCTGCATGATGTAAAAGGTTTTGGCCTTGGCATGAGCTACGTAAAAACAGTGATAGAAGCACACAAGGGCAAGATAAAAGTGGAAAGTACTTTGGGTAAGGGAAGTGTTTTTACAGTGGAGTTGCTTTTGGCAAAGGAGACTAGTGAGAATCGTGAATCATGAATGGTG
>JAYSXR010000326.1:0-2796 GCA_043717145.1 Chitinophagaceae bacterium
GAAAATATTCCGGCTCAGACGGAGGAGGAAGAATATCTTTTTTTAAAAATACAAGTACAAGCGGCACCATTGATTTTGCACCAAGTATCGATTTTAAGACAATCGGCGTTGATCCTGTTGATCTTGCAATAGGTGATGTTGACGGGGATGGTAAAACAGATCTTGTTGTTACTTTTGACAAAGGGTATCCTGTGGTTTTCAGGAATACAAGTAATGCCAATACAGTTTCATTTAGCGGGGAAGCTTACATACAGGGGGGAGTTGGACCAGGGCGTAAGATTGGATTAACAGATATGAATGGTGATAGGAAACCCGATGTTGTTTTGCCCGCATATCCGTTTAGCTATGCCCCTACTGTCATTCCTGTAGCAAGAAATACAAGTACCCCGGGAACGCCATCTTTTGATACGGCTAAATTGTTTTATGCCACAGGATTTGGTGCTTATCCATTTGCTGTTGCAGACCTGGACGGGGACAATAAACCAGACATGATGGTTATAACAGGAGATTCAATGTTGTATTATGGATCATCAGTAGGTTTTCTTCCAAGGTCAAAGGATATTTTACTCACGGTATTTAGAAATACAAGTTCTGCCGGCAATATTTCTTTCGAACCAAAAAAAGAACTTCATTATAATCAGCCATTAGGTGATTTGACAGTTGCAGACATGGATGGAGATGGAAAGCCCGACTTAGTATCCATGGGTAGGGGCGATTCTATAAGCGTGTTAAAAAATACGAGTAGCCCAGTCAATATTTCTTTTGATTCTCTTTCGACCCATAGTATTAATGCAAAAGAGTACAGTGCTGATGTTGCCGATATGGACGGTGATGGCAAGCCAGATATCATAGTAACGTATGCATACGGCAGCTTTTCAATTTTACGAAATATCACCGCAAATATTATTACGGCGATTAGCCCAGGAAGTAATAATGATGATAAAGCTTTTACAATTTATCCAAACCCGGCACAAAACAGTCTTACGGTAACTTACCCTGCAGATTATCAGAATGCTGATATACAAATAACAACAGAGGATGGCAGAAAACTGATTAATTTTCCATCTGGGAACAGCGCAAATAATACTATTACACTCAATATATCAGGGCTGTCTAAAGGTTTGTATATACTTTCATTTATCAAAAAGGGGAAGTCCCCGGGTAGCAGGTATTTTACTAAAATGTAAAGAAGCATCCTCCTAAGCTAAATATTCTGCGAAACTTTTTTATGCCATTTTCACCACTTTTGCAGGATGCTTTTCTGTGTAGCTGCGTATCATGGATTTAATAACTTCATTTTCGGGGTATTCTATGAGTTGTAACTTGATATTTTCTAAGGTAGACATATCTGTATCCTGCGAAATTTGCCCCATCCCATAAAACCTGCCTTCTTCCACCAGGACACAACTTTCTTTATCACGAATAAGAAAAGTTTCTTTCTTTGAGCCTATCCATGCAAGAGCTTCGTTAACTGCATGGTTATATGCAGCGACTTCCGGCAATTCCTTTGTTGCTGTATTATCCAGGAAACAGAGTACCGGATGCAGTTCAAATTCTTTTACCAGTTTCCATAAAAGACGGTGCGCATCTACCAATAAAGAAAAGGCAACAACCGGTGTGGAATATTTTCTTTTCTTATCAATGGCCAGACGCATATATCCTTTACTGTCTTCAAATAAATAAATACCCCATAATTGCTCATAGCGCTTTTGACTTTTATTATAGATGGGCCATAAACGTTTGATCTCTACACTTTCGAAAAGGCAGGCAATAAACTCAGTTGGACAAACCGAATGTGATACGGTATGGATATTTCTTAAAAAATCCTGTCTTTTTTTAGAAGTATCGAGGCCGGTAAAATGGCTAATTACCCTTTTCTTCAGGTTTTTTGCCTTACCCACATAAATTACCTTTCCTTTGATATTATGGAAATAATACACCCCTGGCTGCTCGGGCAGTTCTTTTACCTGCTGTTCAGCAAGGTTGGGGGGCAATAGCTGATTTTTATTCTCTTTCTTCAGCATTTCAGTTATCAGCAGCTGTCCATTGTTTTGCAAAACCAGGTCTAGTACCTGTGAGGTAGCCAGGGCATCCCCATAAGCCCGGTGGCGGTTTTCGATTACAATGCCCAATTCCCTGCACAAACTCCCCAACCCATATTTTCTAAACCCGGGAAACACTTTCCGGCTTAAGCGGATCGTACAAAGCTTGGGTGATTGCAAGGTGAAACCGGCTTGTTGCAGGTGATACTTTACAAAAGAAAAATCAAAATTCACATTATGAGCGACAAAAACCCTGTCTTTCAACAAATTGTAGATATAGGGGGCTACTTCTTCAAAAGAGGGGGCCACAGCTACCATGGCATCCGAAATGCCCGTCATATTGGCGATAAATGGCGGAATAGGCTGGTGCGGGTTTACCAGGGTTGAATAGTTGCCCTCTACCTCAGTACCATTGTGCAATACAATGGCAATCTCGGTGATACCGTGTTGTTGCGGAAAGCCTCCCGTGGTTTCAATATCAACTATAGCATACTGCATGTGCACAAATTAGCCTTGCAAATTCGGTAATTTAAGGTTAGTTTTCAATTAATATTTATTATTCTACTATCCCGTATCCTTCTGTGTGGCATTCATTTATAGCCAGGCCTTATTTTCAATGGGTTATTATTTTTGTTTTCCAAAATTGCGTCATCCGTTAAAACAACTGAGATGGAAGAGTCAAACCATCATTCAAAAGTAAACGAGAAAAAAATCCTAACCATTGCAGGTATCGTGATTTTTATCGTCGTGTTCC
>JAYSXR010000327.1:0-2796 GCA_043717145.1 Chitinophagaceae bacterium
GCCCATATGGGTATAAGATCCCATCGCATAGTCAGCCCTGGCAAACATTACGGCATAATACACTTTCTCGCCACAACAATTATCGCCGGAATAATACAGATAATATTTTCCATCATGGATATCTACCCAGGCACCTTCCAACAAGATAGTGTACTCTTTTTCTTTTCCCGGAGCTGCCAGGTTTATTGCGCCGGAGCCTTGTTAGAAATCTTTCCATTCGCTGGTTAATTCCTGCACTTTAATGGGTTGAAATCCCGAACCCCAAAACAATAGTCTATTGCCGTTTTCGGGAGCAATCATCGCCATTGGATCAATATTTATAAACCCTTCACCACAAATAAGCAGTGAACCTTTATCAATAAAAGGACCTGTAGGTAAACCGGCAAAAAACACACCGATACATTTGCCAATTGCAGTATCATTGGTAGCGGATGAAAAGAACAGCACATATTTTTTTAAACCAGCATCATACAGTACATTCAATGTCCAAAAGCTGGAAGTCTTATCCGCCCAAACCGGTTTCTGCGGCAACGCATCCCCTGCTGTCTTCCAGTGAAATAGATCATTGGAAGAAGCTACCTGTATATTTTGGCCGCTACCTTGCGTGGCATAAGCATAATATTTTTCGTTGGCGGTTCGGGTAACAATTGGGTCAGCAAAGTCTCTGTTCAAAATAGGTTTGCTGTAATGCTGAGCTCCCTCTTTTAATTTTACTCTTGTTTGCTGAGCATTGGCAATACCTGTAATAAAAAGAAAATGCACTGAATAAAAGCGTACATATCCTGATGGTATTCCTGCAATTAGCTTTCAATATATTGGTTACTTTATCGTCATGTATTATCATTAGTTTCCTGATGGCACATTCAGTTTTTCTCCTTCTTTAACGGGCACACCAAAATTGGGTGAACCATCAGCATTCCAGGTAAATTTTTGCGCCCTTGGCGAACGAAAACTTCCGCAACCCTGTCCCGGCTTTGCATTGGCATGGTACAAAATATAATCTTCTTTACCATCCGCCGATTTAAAAAATGAATTGTGGCCTGGGGCATACACATCATTTTTGGTAGACTGTTTAAAAACGGGATCGGGAAATTTTTTCCAGGATGCCGCATCCATCAGATCAGCGTGGCTATTGGCCGTTAGCATACCCAATGCATAGAAATCTGTCCAGCAACCACTGGCTGAATAAATCAGGAACAGCTTATTATCATGCACCAATACTTCCGGTCCTTCATTTACATTTACATGCGGCACATCGTTTGGATTATTCAGATCGCCATGTGTTTCCCACGACAGTTCCGGCGTTGAAACTTTTGTGCGGCTACCTTCTACCGTCCATGGATTTTTCATTTTGGCGATGTAAATATTTTGCGATCCGTTTACGTCTCCTTCCCAGCCCGACCAAATTACATAGAGTTGATTGTTGTGTTCAAAGAGTGAACCATCAATGCTCCATTTATCATCGGGCGTAGTTAGTTTCCCCTTCATTAACCACTCGCCTTGTAGTGGATCGGCAGAACTGTTTTCCAATACCCATAACCGGTGATCTACATTATTGCCTGCATCGGCGGCAAAATAAATGTACCATTTACCCTGCAGAAAATGAATCTCCGGAGCCCACAACTCTTTTGAATAAGGCCCGGTGGCAGGTGGCATATACACTACTTTCTTTTCGGCTGTTTTTAATGCAGCAATGCTGTTAGTTTTCCAGATAGTGATATTCCACCCGGTAGAATTGGTGTAATAATAGTACCCATCTTTATAAATGCACCAGGGATCAGCACCAGAGGATAGCAACGGGTTAGTGAATGTTTTTTGTTCTTGTGCAATGGTTTTGCTTTCCTTGCAACTACACAGCATTATGCCGCAAATAATAATATTAAGAATTTTCATGCTTAAATTTTTATTGTGTCCGCAATTGAAATAAACTTTAATGCGATTAATTTTTTGAGTTAAAAAGGCTTTGCGTTTCGTTGCTCAAAATTACTGTAAAAGTACAAGTGAGTGACACAACGATGATGCTAAAAAAAACAACCGCTGGTAAAAAAAGTCCTTCAATCAAAGGAAACAAATGCCTAAACAGTCTGCTATTTTTTTATAGAAAATTTATACGTTGAACCGGTTGCGTAAACTTTGCCCGCTGCCTCCGGTAACAATCACACAATCTGCCATGCAAAAGCATGTTTGGGCCAAAATAAAAGAGGCTGCCCTTTTGAGACAGCCCCCTTATTCCTTACTCTTTTTAAATCACCAAACTATCTTATCAGCACCAGTTTAGTGGTGTAAGAAGTATTGTTTGTAATTACTTCCACCAGGTAGGTACCAGATACCATATTGCCTGGCAGTTGTATTCTTTTACGCAATGTTCCTTTCAGTAAGGCGGTTTTTTCTGAATGTACAGTGCGTCCACTGAGATCACGTATAGAAACCGTTGCCGTTGCGGATGTGCTTTGCTCCAGTTGAAGATCCAGGTTAATGAATCCGTTGGCCGGATTTGGATGCATTTTAAGCACTGCGGCGCTGCTCACCACAGGCGTTTCCATAGCTGCTCTTGCTGATAGGGATCGGGTAGTTCTAAAGCTCACAGAAACAGAATACGCAGCCCATGTACTACCACATCTTGCCCTTAGCTGCCATTGATAATTTTGATTGCTTAACAGCCCGGTTAGTTTATAGGTGCGTAGGTTTCCGGTTAAAAATACACCTACCCATTTACTACCCTTGTTAGTTGTTTTGTACTGCAACTGCCATTGAACAGGGTTGGCTATGGCACTCCAGCTAAGTTGCGCTGAGTTA
>JAYSXR010000328.1:0-8180 GCA_043717145.1 Chitinophagaceae bacterium
GGTTGGTTGTATATCTCAAAGGTCAATATTGACCAGCTGGTTTTTGGCTTACTAGCAGCACACTTACCTATAAGGATGCATGGTGTGGTAATAACCAGGGTTGTTTAAAATTATCACATCTTTCTTTTTTACCTGTGAACTTATCTTCCTGTTAAATAACCAGCATGTCCGTACTGTTGGTAAATTCCCTTTATTTCATTTATATATAACTCCTTTTAAAGAAGTTATTTTAAAAAAGTAGGCAATATCATCACTTTGTGAACGCACCTATTTTACATTCAACAAGATACCTAAAAAAGATGATAATTGTATCACTAATTATCCATTATGCTTGGCGTGGAATTGCCTGAAAAAAAATATTTTGTGTATGGTATGTAACCGTTGATGTGTGGAGCATAGACCAAAATAATTTTATTTACATGTGATGGTAGACATTAATAAAAAAAACAAAAAACACCGGGTAAAATCATCAAATGATTTATGCCCGGTGTTTGTAAAAGAGCCTGCCTATTTTACTTGGCAGGTATGATATCTATAATCACCGCCCTGTTATAAAAGCGTTCTTCAGGAAGATTATTTTCAAAAGGAGCCATACCTGTGTCTTCACCAAACCCATAGGTTTCAAATTTGACGCCTTTTTTACCTGCATTCTGTAAAGCACGTTCAATGATCTGCAGCGCGTCATTTGCCCTTTGACGGGAGAGTGTTAGATTATATTTTTCTTCACCAATAATATCTGTATGGCCATGAATGATTACGGTGCCATTTTCAGAGATTAATGGGGTTACAATGTCAGTAAGGAATTTTTCGTAACTGGCAATGGTTTTCGATCTATCGAAATCGAACAGGATACTGTAACGGAGTCCTTCCTGTTTAACATCATCCATTTTCAGTAAGCTAACAGAACTTTCTTTACTAATGGTACGGCCGGTTTTGGTTTGGCCATTCATCATAATTTTATAGTTGCCCTGTGTATTATCACCTAAAATTGTTTTGCCAGAAACAGATGCCTGGTCCTGGGTATAAGGTCCGTAGTGTTGTACGATTCCTTTTTCATCAGTTACATCCACGTTCCATGAATTCAGCAGCTCATTGGCACCATCAACTGTAAAGATTACATGGCTGTCTAATGGATCTTGCTGAATCGCCCTTATTTGTACAGGCTTTAAAAATTCTGAATTGGCTCCGCCTACCTGTAACAGTAATTCCGGGGAAGTACTTACAATATCAACCCTGCGGTCACCTTCACGTAACAAGGCAAGCTCCCTAGTTGCACCGGGTTGTTCTGATGGAATAACCGGTTTGTCCCTTCCTTCTGTACTGATTCTTGCACCATCAATTCCAAATACAGCTACTAAATATTGTTTGATATTTTCAGCCAGTATTTTTCCTTCTGTAGGATTTTTATCTGACGCACCTGCTAAAGCGATTGTGCTTTGGGGATTGGATCTTAAGCGGTCTCCAATAATGTTTAAAATATTATGATATACCGCTAACTGCCTGGCGGAGCGGCCTGTATTCAAATTATTTGGCTGGCTTTCCTGTAATTGTTCTTCTTTAAACCCTGCAGCCTGTTGTTGGGTTAACATTATATAACGAGTAGGTATTTCTGTTGAGCCCATATTAAAAAATACAGAATTACGTAATGGGAATGTTTCTTTCACCTGGCGGTTAACTGGAACTATTTTCGGTGCCCTTACAGAAAACTGCACATCTTTTTCCATGGCTTTAGCAGTCATATTTATCGTATCCCGGATGGTTATGGTTGTAGGGGCGGCTAATGGTAAAGCTGATTTCTTTCCCGTACCAAACTTCAAGGCCACTCCCGCACGAATTGTATAAACAGACCATGATTCTACTTTTCTAGGACTGTTAAACAAATCAGTCTGAAAAGATGCGAATGGTGATAAAGTCATTTGTGTTTCAGCTGTTTTTTTAGACAGCGGGATATCTATGCCGGCACCTGCTTGGGCAGCGAATACCGGGCTGCGCAGATCGCTCCAGTCAGCTTTCGTATCAGGCTGTTTAAACTGTGTATACTCAAATGTTTTGGTTACATTAAGCGCAATGGTAGGTCCGGCAAATACATAAAATGCAGATGCAAATGGCGCTATGCGTAAGCTCGGTTCAATGGTAACATAGCCGAGATTGGTTGTTAAATTGGCTGGGCAGTTGCAGGGCGCAATTACTTCATCAAATTTACCACCGCGGTTATCATAGGCTACATTAAGCATACCACCCAATACTTTACCAGGTCGGTACTCCATCAATACAGATGCATAAGGTTTAATTCCCGCTCCTTTATGGAAAGCTGTTGGTATAGTTAAGTTATTATTGAGCATTTGAGTTGTGCCACGGAAATGATTAGAGTTGGCTGCGCCCGATACCCCAAACCACCATGTAGGTTGTACCCTTTTTACTGCTTGTGTGTGACCTGTTATGCCTGCAAAAACCAACACCAGGAAAAGGAGTGCAAATCTTTTTTTTGTTGTATATGATTGTAACATATTTTTCTTTTTTAAAATGAGTGCTGTTGTTTTAGTGGGATAAACATCCTGCCAACAGGCAGGATGTTTTATTCTATTTATTGGTTATTAATGGTTGTGTTTACCATGGTAACAGAAGATACCAGTGAAAGTACCCTGCCATTAACTATTGATTGCGGACCAACAACTGATGATGCAGGAGAGGATATGGTAACCCCTGAATTGGCTATGACAGTTCCCACCATAGTACCACCACCTGCATAGTTTATAACTGCTGCACTTCCAACATACCAAAATACATTCTTGGCTTGAGCCTGGCCTATGAGTTTAACATTTCGTGAACCTGCTGGGGTACCTACTGTGAGGCCAGCCGCTGTTTGGAAAATCCATACGGCATTAGGGTCACCTTTTGCATCAAGGGTAAGGTCAAGCAGGGTTATTTTAAAAGTGCCACTGGCAGATTTATAAATACCCGGTGCGAGTACTAATCCACCCAACTCACCTGCACCCGGATCTGTACCACCTGGTTTGGAAGCAGGTGAAATGCTGATATATGCTGCATTAGCATCAGCAAGGCCCTGATCAGCAATTGCCTTTGTTACGGCATTTCCACCAAACGGACCGCCTGGTCCGAATATTACCGGTGGAGGTGCATCTGTATATATCCTTCCTTTTACATCGCCAATATTAAGTGGCGTTTCTGTGTACTTATCTCCGGTATTATCATGAAACCCTGTTATCAAAGTAGAAGCTGCGGTGGTACCGATGCCACCATTATTAATTACCGTATTGATTCCCTGATTCGTAATTCCCGCATTGCCACCGAAGGCCCCGAAATTAGCAGCCGTAGCTAAGTTTACGATAGGCACAACTGCGGTAAAGTTGGCAATGATATTTTTATTAGAGTTCATCAAAACATTCAAAGGATTGGTTGAACCCGATGCATCTCCAGCCCATGATGTGAATGTAAAACCTGGATTTGCTGTAGCGGTAAGTTGTACCGTTGTTCCGCTGTCATACGATGCACGGTCCGGATTTTTTGTCACGGTTCCTCCAGTTGTTGGACTTATTGTTAAGGTTAATCCGTAACTGTTTAGTGTAAAGTTTGCCACTAATACCCTGTTACTCGTCATGCTAATTTGTAATACTGCACTTTTTGAAATAATCGTTCCATTCTCTGTCCAATTGGTAAATGTATAGCCTGTAGCAGGTGTTGCCGTAAGCAGTACCTGTGTGCCATAACCATAATTAGGTTGATCCGGGTTTTTTGTAATGGTTCCACCCCCGGCAGGATTTGCTGTTGCCGTTAACGTAAAAGTATTTATTAGGAAATTAGCAACGATTGTTCTAGTTGAATTGATAGGGAAGGTAAAATTGGAACTGGTAGAAATAACACTCCCGTTTTCTGTAAAATTTACAAAACTGTATCCCGTATTGGGTGTAGCTGTTATCGTAACAGAAGTTCCGGCAGTATATGATCCTGATCCGGTGTTGGTGCCACCTGCAGCAGGATTGGAAGATAGTATCACAGCATATTGTAAGGCAGGTATGATACTAAAGTTTGCCACAAAGGTTCTGTCACCTGCGATCGTAAACTGGAAACTTGAACTGGTAGAAACTACTGTTCCGTTTTCTGTCCAGTTAAGAAAAGTATATCCCGGATTTGGTGATTCGATTATGGTTACGTTTGAACCTACATCATAAGAACCCGAACCATACGTTGATCCGCCAGCAACAGGATTAGATGATAAAACAACTGCAAATTTAGCAGGAGGTATAAGGGTAAAGTTGGCAACCAATGCCCTGTTTCCAGCCATTTTAAACTGATAACTAGGGCTTGTTGAAGCTATTGTTGTGGTTCCGCTATCTGTCCAGCTGGTAAATGTATAAAGTGCTTTGGGTGTGGCACTTACAGTAACTGTTGAAGCCTGGGCAAATGTTCCTGCACCCACAACGGTTCCACCTGCAGCAGGATTAGCTGATAAGGTTAGTTGAGGAATGGTAGTGAATGTCCAAACATAGTCAGCAACCATTGCCGTGCGGAATTTATCTGTAACAGAGGTTGTAATTGTACCTGTGTATTTGGTAAAAGGTAAAAGGGGTACATCTGGTTTAAATGTAAAAACTGCAGCATTAGCTGTAGGGGCAACAGTACCGGAAATAATTTGGGAACCTTGTTTGATACTGAATGAAGCAGCATTAACCGTACTGGGGTTTATATCAGTATTGAAGGTTACTGAAATTAATTTACCTAGTGCAACATCAACCGCTTTATCAAGGGGATCAGTTGAGACTACTACGGGACAAACATTAACAATTCCTGATACTTCGGTGACTTTTTTACAGCCGGCTGCAAAAACGACCAGCATTAGCGCTATAAGCCACTTATTGTTGAAAAGCCTGACGTAACTCTTACATGTTTGTAAAAGGGTAAGCGGGGTTGACAAAGGATTTTTTTTCATAATAGAAGTTTATAATGTACTGTCAGGCTTTAAGGTTTGGCGTAACAAATACATTGCAAAATTCTGTTAATGAACTGGGAAAAGTGTTACACACTTAACCTAATAAGTTGCATCAATCACTGTTTTTGCCTGTTTTCAGGTCAGGAACCACTGCTCACCTGATATTAAGTTGGCGGCGGTAAGGTGAGTTATGATCCGGGAGAAATTGGTTTGCCCATAGCTATTGGTAGCAGATATCTTTGTAAAAATGCGTAATTAATTATCTCTTATTAAGAGCAGCTGGCTTTGCTTTTTACAATTGAACAAGCATAATCATTAGCCTTTTATTACCGAAAAGCCTGGCTTATCCTTTAGAACTGGGTAAAATAATCACCTGGATGGATTTTTTTTGATTTCGAAGCTGTGAAAGAAGCTGTTTGAGTTAATTAATATTTTTTACCACTAGGCACATCACAGCCAAATAGATATAACTGATGGCAGATTCGGGCGTTCTCTCATAGTTTATTACAAGTCTTTTAAAATTCAGAAGCCAGGCAAATGTCCTTTCTATGATCCAGCGTTTGGACTTTACTGCTCATTTAACTGTTTTATCCGTTCGTTTTACAATGGTCATCTTCATTTTTGGGTTCTTTTTTACCCATTTTATCAGTTTGCCCCGGTAACCAGCATCCGCAAATATTTGTTTTAGGTTAGATTCATTGTGCTTTGAACCGTTCAATTTTCCCAATACTTGCTTAGCCCCCTTGCTATCATAAATAATGAATTCTTATTCAAGTCTAAAAACCCAAATTCCCTGCTATTCCATGGGGTGTTATCAATAAATTTATTTTGATTAACAGTTCCCCTCTTTACAAATTTTTAGAAAGGAGATTCGATATTTTTCACGAAAACCCGAATTACCGAACCACCTAATAAGGAATTATCTTCTGTATCAGCCTGCCATGGCAGGCTGATACACAGGTTATCGCGTTGCAATAAGGTATACATATTATCGGAAAAGAAAGCTTCGAAACCTATTTTTTCTTTATACCAGATAATATCACTTTCAATATTGGAAAAGGGGAGAACGGGAATAACAGAATTGAATTCGGTATTTGTTTCCAAAAGATAACTATTTTGATATAACGATCAACCCTAACTAAATTGTAGCATAAATAATAGTAGTTATCTATTCATCAAATCCATTAGGCCAATCCAATTTCAGCCTAGCTACTTTACCACTTATTTCATGACCCAGTTCCTGTTTATAGTGGGTAATGGCAGCAGCTATGTGGGTATTGGTAGTTCCGATAATCTGTGCAGCTAATATGCCGGCATTTTTTGCTGCATTCAAGGCAACCGTTGCCACAGGTACGCCATTAGGCATTTGTAAAATGGAGAGTATAGAATCCCAGCCATCTATTGAGTTAGAAGACTTAATGGGTACGCCAATTACGGGTAATGTAGTAATAGAAGCCACCATTCCCGGCAAATGTGCCGCACCCCCCGCACCGGCAATGATTACGTGTAATCCTCGTTCTTTGGCGGTAGTCGCATAATCAACCATACGCAGTGGTGTGCGGTGGGCAGAGATTATCGTCAATTCAAAAGGGATAGAAAATTGTTTCAAAATATCTGCAGCTGCCTGCATTACGACCAGGTCGCTATCGCTTCCCATAATGATGCCTACAAGTGGGGTAGAGGTTACCATGGCTGCAAAGTACTTTATTTTTCGGATGGGTGAGAATCGGAGGATTATTTAAATATAAGTAAAACAAAGAAAAGGAGGAAAAATGAAGGCTTAATCGTCAGGCTCTTTTATCCTCTCAAAAATATTTGTAAGGGGTACAATATTTTTCGTTTACAGCTTTTCCTTCCTTCAACAAACCAATCATTTTTTCCAGGTTACTTATATTCACCAAGTTAGGTGCCTAAGGCAATGCCTTTTCGGCATACTCCAATGCTTTCATAATTCACCCATAGCTAAATAGCCCCTAACCACTCCCATTAAAGTGGTAAACTGGTTTGGGTTCTTCTCAAAATTGGTTGAAAATACTTCCCGGGCTTCTTTGTTTTGTTTTTGTGTTAGTAATGACCTTCCGTATTGATGTATCTGGTTCATATTTCCCAAAGGCACTCCTTCTTTCATCAGAACGATAGCCTCATTACCCCGGCCTAATTTTGCTAATATTTGCGCTTTAGTTGAGAGTGAAACAAAATTGCGGTCTCCCAGAACATTAGGGTTAACAAAAGTGTCTGCCCATTTTAGTGCCTGTTGCAGATTGATGTTGTGGTCAATACACCATTGTGCGGCAGTTTGGCAGCCGAGCCAGAAAAACCCCATATCAGTTTTGAATTAATTACGGAATGATTCCAGTTGTGTTTGTATGATGTCTACATCTACTTTAAAAGGGATAGTTAATTTTTCCCATAACAGGTTTATCGTAGCACTACTTTTCTGTTTGGCCGGTGAACTCGTATTTCAACCATTTAACCATTCAACCGTTCGGTCAGTGATAATGGGTCTTACTTTCACATGTAATACATCATCCTGCGGATCATAATAAAAACTTCCCCATGAAGTAATTTTTTTTGAAAAAATCAAGGTATAATATTTAATAGCATACGCGATAAAAAAACCATATTTCCCTTTTGCCAATGGCTGGCCTTCTACTTTTACATCCGTGCTGAATTCAATAGTGGTTCACTCATTGGCACCTGGCCGCCAAGGTGCTTCTTTACTGCTGCCAAAATTCTGATCGGTACAACCTACTGCAACCAATTGCCCACATCTTTTACCACCCTGCCTTTTACGCCCGGACGTTCGTAACGAACGGTAACGTCGATAATGCCAATGCTTTCGCTGACCTTGGCTTTCTTATTGCCGCCACTGGGTGCGGTAGTGAGTGGCCTATATGCCTGTAAAGCAAATGCCGCCAGCAGGGATGCTGCGAGTAAAAAACGTTTCATATTGTTGGGTTTTAGATAAACAAGCTTCAAATCTCTTCTTCCAAAGAGTTAGATATATGATTAAAGTATGAAATAGAAGGATAGACGGGGATGAAGCTGTCTGTATTTTACATATAGTTTGAAAAAAGGGGATCGTGCAATGGTAAAATGGTAACCTTCGCAATGGCTATATCCTCATTTCCACAATTGTTACAATGTAGTAATCATATAGCCGGCCACCCCTCTCAACATAGGAACTGCTTTGGCAAGCGTGATCGTAACTTTTATTTTATCTGTTTCCTGT
>JAYSXR010000329.1:0-8156 GCA_043717145.1 Chitinophagaceae bacterium
CAGTAAAAATTCTACCATTGAAATGGCCGCCGCCAAAAAAATGATATTGCGCAGTACCAACGATGAATACGACCTGGAAGATGCGGGGGACATACGCGGCAGAAAAAATTATGGCAATTTCCACATAACCAAACTTAATGGCTCGCTTGATATAGAAGGTGCCAATGCAGACCTTAAAGTAAGAAATGTAGCCAGCACTGTAAGCTTAATTAAAATAGATGATAAGTATGCCGATATCAGGATCCCATTAAAAAATACAAAGAATTTTTCGGTTGATTTTACCGGGGCTTACACCGCGGTATATGGCAATTTTGAAAAAAAGGCAATCCTAGATCCTAAAGTCCAAATCATTGCCTTATCTACACCTGCTAATGTAACCACCACTTCTATGGGCTCACTTAGCAACCTCTCAGTTACAGGCGTTATTAAAGACCTTAATGACAATATGGTAGTGCGTGATACCGCAAGGAAAACATCCATTACTTCGCTTGGAACACTTAATGCTGTTACTGTTGCGGGATACGGGACGCAAAGATATGTAAATGGCAACAATAACTTAACCGCCCTTAACATACCTGGAGCCATTCCAAGCGGAAAATTTACAGGCATACCCACAAGCGCAAATAGCAACTATTTAGGTAACGATACACCTTCAAAATTCACAGCTGCAGTAGGTGACGGGAAATTGTTGAAAATAGAAGTAAAATGTCAGAACTGTACGGTTGATTTTAAGTAACTAACGGAAATAATTGATTCACTTCATCATTCAAAATTCCTTGCTCCATATTCAATGTTCTCCAGTCCTGTAACTTTTTTTGTATCGGAAAGTTACTTATTGTTTTTCTTCATGTATATCTCATACAGCTGATTTTCTCATGTGTACTTATCAGTAAACGTGCCCCGTTTTTACGGGGCACTTGTGGTTAGTAAAAGTCAGAGGCAGGAATCTTACATAAAATTTTCCCGACCCGGTTCGCCAGTAATACCCGCGGTCACTTACAATTAACGCCCCTGGTCTGACGCTTAATGCTTGTGAAACAAGTTTTTTGTCTTAATTTTCCTTTATGACAGAGCTCTATACCATTATCTGTATAGCCTTAACCTTGATCCTTATTGGTTTTTTTGCCGGATATGAAATTGCATTTGTTACCGCCAACCGGTTGAGTATCGAGTTGAAAAAAAAGCAGGGCAAGAAAAGCGGTATTATCTTATCCAACTTTATGGAACACCCGGCACGCTTTATCGGAAGCTGCCTGGTTGGCCTGAATGTTTTTTTAGTAATCTATGGTTTGTTATTCCATGATTTATTAAAGAAAACACTGTGGAATCCTTTACACTTTCAAAACGAATACCTGAAACTTGGATTTGATACTTTCCTATCTTCTATTGTTGTTTTGATTATCGGCGAGTTTTTACCCAAAGCTATTTTCAGGGCGAAGAATGACCTGTTACTGAGTTTTTTTGCACCGGTTGCACAATTTTTTCATACGCTGTTTCAACCCATCACTAACTTTTTTGTTAATTTTTCGCAATGGGTATTGACTTATATTTTTAATGTGCGGGTAAACGACAGGAATGATGCATTTACCAAAGTTGACCTGGAACATTTTTTCCAGCAAACCAAAGAACAGGATGAAGACAGCCAGGAGCTGAATACAGAATTGTTTGAAAATGCATTAAGCCTGCCCATGGTAAAAATCAGGCAATGCCTGGTTCCCCGAACAGAGATTGAAGGCATGGATATTAATACCCCGATAGAGGATGCCAAAAACCTTTTCATCAGCACGCAATTAAGTAAGCTGGTGGTGTTTGATGAGAATATTGATTCTATACTCGGCTATATTCACCAACTCGATCTGTTTAAAAAACCACATACCATACAATCCATACTTCACCCTATTATGGCAGTTCCGGAAAGCATGAGTGCAACAGACCTGATCAGCAAATTCACCAAAGAAAGAAAAAGTATTGCCTGGGTAGTAGACGAATTTGGCGGCACTGCGGGTATTGTTACTATGGAAGATGTTCTTGAAGAAATATTTGGCGAAATACAGGATGAGTATGATGTGGAAGAGTTTGAAGAAAAACAATTATCAGAAGATGAGTTTATTTTAAGCGGCCGCATGGAACTGGATTACCTCAATGAAAAATATGATATGAAATTTCCCGCAAGCGAATCTGAAACCCTGAGTGGCTATATCATTAATGAACATCAAACCATTCCCAAGCAGAAAGAAACGATCATTATTGATGACTATAAATTTGACATAATCAATGTTAGTGATACCAGGATCGAAATGGTTAAAATGAAAATCCTCCGCTGATTTTTTTGTTGAATTACCTTATCTTCTTTACCCCCATCATGAAGAAAGCATACCTATCCGTCAGTTACAGTAACAGGAAATTCTTAAAATCCGAGATTGAAATCACCCGGCAAACACTGGCGGGTTTTTAAACAAACCTGTTTGTTTTTGTTGATATCTATCGTTTTTCTCCCCATGAGGAAAAACAAATGATGCAGCAGGCTTTTACAGACATTCAATCCTCCGACATGTTAATTGTCAAAGTATCAGACAAAGCCATTGGGGTTGGTATTGAAATTAGGATATGCCGTTGCCCTGCAAAAACCCTTATCTATTTGCGAAATGCCCCTGCAGAACATTCTACTACAGCTGCAGGAAGCGCGCAGCAAACGGTCATTTATCAAAATGCACGGCAATTACAGGAACAGCTTACTGCCGTTTTATCGGTAATAGCTGTTATCGTATAGCGTGGCTTTTTCACAGCGCTTTTATAAAAAATAACCCCATAGTACCTAAAAGTATAAGGGCTGACCGTTGCTTTTTAATCCACGCATCATTTCAGGGACCAAAAGTGAATATTTTTTATGTCGTCCTTCCCCGTAACTTTGACGCCTTATAACAGCTAAAGAAAGAAATGGCGCTATTTAACAGAAACCCGGAATCAGGAAGATCCGAGATGACTTTTATAGATCATCTGGAAGAATTGCGGTCACATATTATTCGCTGTGTATTAGCCATCCTGGTTATGGGTGGCATAATCTTCTATTACCGCAACTGGATATTTGATAGTGTTATCTATGGCCCGCTTAATCCTGATTTTATCAGCTACCGGGTACTATGTCAATTCAGTCATTGGGCACATATGGGCCAGGCTTTGTGTATGCCGGCTGTAAAAGTAGAAATGCAGAGTAACACATTTGGCGGTCAGTTCCTTAGCAGTATCTCCATGGCACTCATCGGTGGTATCGTTGTAGCATTTCCTTTTATTTTCTGGGAGTTCTGGCGTTTTGTTCGCCCGGCATTGAAAGAGAAAGAAGTAAAAAATACCAGGTTCGTCATTTTTTGGGTTTCTTTTTTCTTCTTTACCGGTGCCGCTTTCGGCTACTTTTTGCTGGGTCCTTTCACATTTAATTTCCTGGGCGGCTTTCAATTGGGTACCAAAGGTTTTATCACCACAAGGCCAACGCTGGCAGATTACATAGATAATCTGACTAATATTATACTGGGTTGTGGCCTGGCATTTGAGCTGCCGGTATTGGCATTCATTTTGACCAAAATAGGTTTAATCACCCCTTCATTCCTGAAAAGGACACGTAAATATGCAATCGTTGTTATCCTTATCCTTTCCGCTTTTATTACCCCTAGTCCCGACTGGATGAGTCAAATGATCGTATTCACACCTTTATGGCTATTATACGAATTAAGTATTATCGTTTCCTCGAGGGTTTCGAAAGAAAAGGAGAAGGAAGAAGAGGAAGAATGGAGTTGATGGAGCTAGAATAGTTAAAAAGGTTGAAGGAGGTTAAAAGAGGATAAATAGCCTTTTTAACCTCTTTTAACCTTACTCATCCATTAGTACTTTTTTTAAAATGCTCTTCGCGTAATCTGTTATCTTAGTTACCCAATTATAATAACATGAGTTTTGTTTTCGACAGTACCAAACCCATTGCCATAGGTTGCGACCATGCAGGGTTTGCATATAAAACAGCACTGGTAAAATGGTTAATTGAAAAAGGTTACCAAGTGAAAGATTTCGGTACGTTTTCTGCCGACTCCGTTGATTACCCGGATTTTGCCCACCCTGCTGCTTCCAGTGTTGCCAAGGGCGAAACTTGTTTCGGCATCTTACTTTGCGGCACCGCCAATGGCGTTGCTATCACCGCCAATAAACACCCCGATATTCGTGCCGGCTTATGCTGGCAGAATGATGTAACCATCGTAACCCGCCAACATAACAACGCCAATATCATTTGTATCCCGGCACGCTTTGTAGCATTGGTATTGGCACAACAGATGATAGAATTGTTTATGACTACCGCTTTTGAAGGTGGCCGTCATCAAATCCGTATCAATAAAATACCCTGTTAAGCATCCGTCTTTAACTTTAACAACTATACACAATGATGAAAAAATTACTCTTGATTTGCTTGCCATTTGCCGCAACGGTAGCCCTTGCACAAAAAACAGATGAAGCTGCTAAATATGCCGCCCTCATTACGAAGGAAGCTTTAAAAGAAAAACTGACAATTTTAGCCGGCGAGGAAATGGAGGGACGCGAAACGGCATCTCCCGGACAAAAAAGAGCAGCTGCTTGGATTGAAGAGCATTTTAAAAAAATAGGGCTGAAGCCAGGTAACAGCGGCAGCTACCAACAATTATATCCTGTTTATATTGATGCAATGAGCGACCAATTATTGCGGGTGAACGGAAAAACTTTTACATGGGATAAAGATTACAGCTTTGGCCTCTCAAATATTATTAGCGGCACTAAGACAATTAATAATATTGTTTTTGCCGGTTATGGTATTGTTGATTCTGCTTCAAAAAGGAATGACTTTGCGGGCCTTGACGTAAAGGGGAAAGTAGTGATTGTGATTGAAGGCGGTACAACGGCTATAGCCCCTGCCGGTAGGGCGGGACGTGGCTTCAATCCTAACCAGAGAAAAATTGATGCGGCAAAAAATAACGGTGCTGCGGGGTTGTTGGTTGTTTCAGCAGATTTTCCGCGCAGAACACCTACCCAGCTCAAAGGCCGCATGGTGCTGCACTTACCAACCGATCCTTCTTTTTTTGTGGCATCTATCTCAGATGAAGTCGCTTCTGCATTGCTCGGCCGTACCACAAAAATTCTTTTTGCCGATTTGAAGAATATCAATCAAGGAAATTATTATGCTGAGTTGCAGATAGGTGCTAATAAGGTACCTGAAACCAGGGAAAGTAGTAACGTGATCGGTATCTTACCCGGTACGGATAAAAAAGATGAATATATTTTTCTTACCGGCCACTATGACCACCTTGGTAAAAATGGCAATGTAATTTATTATGGTGCAGATGATGACGGCTCAGGAAGCGTAGGTGTAATGCAAATGGCAGAAGCTTTTGCAGCAGCAGCCAGAAAGGGTAATCAGCCCAGAAGAACCATGATTTTTATGACGGTTAGCGGGGAAGAAAAGGGTTTATTAGGTTCTGAATATTATTCTGAACACCCCACCATTGACCTTGCAAAAGCATCAGTAGATTTGAATACGGATATGATTGGAAGAGGAGATACTTCCCGCAAAGCTGATACGTTGAATTATATATATGTGATCGGTCATGATAAATTAAGCTCGGAGTTGGTTGGCATTAATGAGGGAGTAAATAAAAAATATATTCACAACCTCGCTCTTGATTATAAATTCGATGACCCTAATGACCAGAATCAAATTTATTATCGCAGCGATCATTATAATTTCGCCAAAAAAGGGGTTCCTATTTTGTTTTTTTATGATGGTATGCTGGGGGCCGATTACCACAGGCCCACAGATACGGTTGATAAGATACAGTTTGAAGTGATGGCAAGACGTGCCCAGCTGGTTTTCCATACAGCATGGGTAATTACTAACAGGGATGATATGCTGAAAAGAGATATCCCTTTGAATATGCCTTCGAGGTAATTGAAGTAAAAGTCAAAATTAAAAAGTCAGAAGTCTAAACATAATTTTTGACTTTTGACTTTTTAATTTTGACTTCTTACCATCCTAAAATATACGCGAATATTAAAGGCACAACAATTGTTGCATCACTCTCTACAATAAACTTTGGCGTATGGATATCTAATTTACCCCAAGTAATTTTTTCATTGGGAACTGCACCCGAATAAGATCCATATGAAGTGGTAGAATCACTTACCTGGCAAAAATAACTCCAGAAGGGAACATCATGCCATTCAAGGTCCTGGTACATCATGGGCACCACACAAATAGGGAAATCACCAGCAATACCGCCACCTATCTGAAAAAAGCCTATTCCTTTACCGCCACTATTCTGCCTGTACCAATCAGCCAGCCAAACCATGTATTCGATACCGCTTTTCATGGTACTGGCTTTCAGTTCGTTTTTAATAATATAGGAAGCGAAAATATTGCCCATGGTACTGTCTTCCCAACCGGGCACTACAATGGGAATATTTTTTTTAGCAGCCGCAAGCATCCAGCTGTCTTTCGGGTCAATTTCATAATACTGCTCTAATACACCACTCAGTAACATCTTATACATATATTCATGTGGAAAATATCTTTCACCCGCTGCTTCTGCATCGGCCCATATGTTATGGATATGCTGCTGCAACCTTCTAAAGGCTTCTTCTTCCGGGATACAGGTATCGGTTACCCGGTTATAGTGGTTCTCTAACAGGTCCCATTCTTCCTGGGGACTGAGATCGCGATAATTCGGTACCCTTTTATAATGGCTATGTGCCACCAGGTTCATAATATCTTCTTCGAGGTTGGCACCGGTGCAGCTGATGATAGCCACCTTATCCTGTCGTATCATTTCAGCCAGGCTAATGCCTAATTCGGCAGTACTCATAGCGCCGGCAAGGCTTACCAGCATTTTACCGCCTTCCATTAAATGGGTTTCATAACCTTTGGCTGCATCCACTAAAGCTGCTGCATTAAAATGGCGGTAATGATGTTGTATAAACTGTGAAACAGGTCCTTTACTCATGGTTCTTAATTTAGAGGGGGCAAAAGTAATTTTTTTGAACGGTTTTAAGCCAGAACGGGCTTTAAACCAATATTTATTTTTCCTTACCGGAATCTTACCAATATTTTTGTCTCATTGATACCCCCATGAAATTTCTTTTAAAAAATATATTTATCGGCAAATGGACCATACCCCTTCCGGTATTTCTCTGGTTTGCTTTAGCTATGATCGCCGCCATTGCAGAGATCAGCCGTGGTCATGCAGCAATTAACAACTACGACATTTTTGCAGGCGTTTTTGAACACACCCTTCAGCAAAAAAACTTATATATCCCTTACCCGGGTGAATATATCGACTCCAATCATTATGGCCCGTTATTCAGCGTATTGATCGCGCCCTTTGCCCTGTTGCCTGATTATCTCGGCAGCTTTTTATGGTGTGTGGCCAATGCCTGGGTATTGTTTTATGCCGTGCGACAGCTGCAGTTAACCGACCGGCAGCAGAACACCATTTTATTGATAGGAGTTCTTGAAATGATGACCTCCATTCATAATGTTCAGTTCAACCCCATGCTCACCGGTTGGATCATGTTGAGTTATGTATTGGTTGAGAAAGAAAAGGATACCTGGGCCACCCTTTTTATTGTAGCAGGGTTACTGGTAAAGATCTATGGTATTGCGGGAATTGCTTTTTTCTGGTTCTCCAAACACAAATTAAAATTTATACTCTCATTCATTTTTTGGTTGGTTGTTTTATTTTGTTTACCGATGATTATCTCTTCTCCGACTTTCATTATTCAGTCATATAAAGATTGGTACCATTCACTGGTAGAAAAAAATGCGCAGAATATAGATGCTGCCGACACTAATTTCATGCAGGATATTTCTGTGATGGGTATGATACGGCGTATTTTTAACTATGATCATTTGCGTAACTATTTTATTACCGTACCGGCTGCCATACTATATGCTCTCCCCTTTTTACGGCTAAGTCAATATAAAGAGGTTGCATTTCGTATAAGCTATTTATGCCTTGCCATGATAGGTGTGGTAATATTTAGTTCATCGGCAGAGTCATCTACTTTTGTAATTGCAGTAACGGGAGTAGGTATTTGGTATGTGATACAGGAGGGTTCGAAAAAATGGCACATAAATACTTTGTTGGTAT
>JAYSXR010000330.1:0-8142 GCA_043717145.1 Chitinophagaceae bacterium
GGTGGTTCGCCCAACCAGTGAGGCCATCATATGGAGTACCTACAAAGGCTGGATTCAATCTTACAGGGATTTGCCCCTTCTTATTAACCAGTGGGCCAATGTGGTGAGATGGGAAATGAGAACACGCCTCTTCCTGCGGACCGCGGAATTTTTATGGCAGGAGGGACACACAGCGCATGCCACGGCGATAGAAGCGATTGCAGAAACCAAACAGATGCTCGATATATATGCTGATTTTGCTGAGAACTGGATGGCATTACCTGTGATTAAGGGTGTGAAAAGTCCTACCGAACGTTTTGCCGGTGCAGAAGATACTTATTGTATAGAGGCATTAATGCAGGATGGAAAAGCATTACAGGCAGGAACCTCACATTTTCTAGGACAGAATTTTGCGAAAGCTTTTGATGTAAAATTCAGCGATAAAGAAAATAAACTGGATTATGTATGGGCTACCAGCTGGGGAGTGAGTACGAGATTGATCGGTGCATTGGTTATGGCGCATAGTGATGATGATGGTTTGATATTACCCCCAAGGATCGCGCCGATACAGGTGGTAATTGTTCCAATTTATAAAGGCGATGAACAGAAAGGATTGATAGATGAAAAAGTACTGGCCATTATTAAAAACCTCAAAGCCATGGGTATTTCAGTAAAATATGATGATTCGGATAATGCGAGGCCGGGTTGGAAATTTGCAGAGTACGAGTTGAAAGGCGTGCCGGTAAGGATGGCGATAGGGACGAGGGACCTTCAAAATAATGTTGTGGAAATAGCCAGAAGGGATACCAAAGAAAAGCAAAGCGTGGCAATGGAAGGGATTGAAGACTATATTAAAAATTTATTGGAAGAGATACAACTGTCGATGTATAACAAAGCAAAACAATTTCGCACAGACCATATGTTTTCCACAGATAACTGGGATGAATTTCTCCAGTTGTTAAATACCAAAGGTGGGTTTGTATCTGCCCATTGGGATGGTACAGCTGAAACAGAAGATAAGATAAAAGAATTAAGCAAAGCAACTATCCGTTGTATCCCTTTAAATAATCCACAGGAACAAGGCAAATGTATCCTCACCGGTAACCCATCTGCGCAAAGAGTGTTATTTGCCAGAGCGTACTGATGTCGTGAAAGGTCAATAGTGAGTTGTGAGTGAGATAAGTTTAAAACTGAGTTTACTCAGTCTTTAACAACTCACTATTTAGGATTGACTACTCACGATTCACCTCAACTATATTCATGAAACAAAAACAGATACATTCTTCCATGCAACCTTATCTTGAGGGTAAGGTTTTGTTATTGGATAAGCCGATGAACTGGACCTCCTTTGATGTGGTAAGAAAAATCCGCTACCTCACAAAAATTTCCAAAGTAGGGCATGCCGGAACATTAGATCCATTGGCAACTGGTTTATTGATTGTTTGTACCGGTAAGTTCACCAAGAAGATCAATGAATACATGGGGATGGAAAAAGAGTATACCGGAACCTTCACACTCGGTTCTGTTACGCCCACCTATGATCTGGAAAGTGAGCCGCACGCACATACAGCATACATGCACCTTACCCAGGAAGTTATTGAGGCAGCTACTAAACAATTTACCGGTGCCATTATGCAAAGGCCGCCAATACATTCTGCCATAAAACAGGCGGGTAAGCCGGTATATCTCGCTGCTCGAAAAGGGGTTGATGTTATTCTTGAACCAAGGCCGGTAACCATACATTCATTTAACATTGAAAAAATTGAATTACCTGTGGTGTATTTTAGAGTGGTTTGCTCAACAGGTACCTATATCCGTAGCCTGGCGAACGACTTTGGTGCTGCATTAGGTGTGGGGGGCTATATGAGTAGTTTACGCCGAACACGTATCGGGCTATTTCATGTGAATGATGCTGAACAGGTAACTGGATTCGAAGAGGAAATCAAACAAATTCTCGCATCAGAAGGGCATGCCGATACCTAACTGAAAAGCATAATTATTCACTTTTAATCCATTCTGCCTGTATTCAGCTAATGTAAAATCGGTCATCCAGCCATTATTATATTGCCGGGCTGGGTCTTTTACTTTAAACGCAAAATCAAGCCTGATCAAAAAGTAAGAAAAATCTATACGCAAGCCGGAACCTACACCAATGGCCAGGTCTTTTATAAGGTTACCAAATGCAAAATTTGCTTTCGGGGCGGCAACATCCTTTTTTACATTCCAAACATTTCCCATATCAGCAAAAAAAGCACTGGCAATTTTAACGCCTGCAATTGTCACTAATGGAAAACGGTATTCAACATTTGCTTCTAATTGCATATCGCCAAAACGGTCGCGGTAGTTGGTTGTGGAGATCGTGTCACTTTGAATGGAACTTCCCATACCCAATTGCCGCAGGCCCCATGCACGCATACTGTATGGGCCACCCGCCGAAAACTGTTTAAAGAAAGGAAGTGTTTTACCGATAACAGGGTCCTGACCATAATTATAACCTACGCCTGCAAATGCACGCCAGGCTAAATCTGTCCTGCCCATCTTGATCAGTTTACGGTATTCGGCTTCTACTTTCACATACCGGTAGATTTGATCTTTCAAACCGGATATCAATCCAAGAATACCGCCGGCTTCCTCTACTCCAAATCTAATATAGTGGCTTTTATTGGGGTTCTTCTGCGTGTTGAAATTTTTTATAAATGTTAAACTCTGGCTAACCACTTTGCCTTCATTAAATGAGGCTTTTAAAAAAGGGTTTAATTTAATCAGGGCATCCAGTTTTGGTAATTTGTCTATCGCATACAACTCAATATTTAAGGGTTTATATAACCAGGTATTATTTCCTTTCTTCCATTCATAACCCCAACTGGTAACCAGTGAGCGTAGTTGGTAATATTCCCTTCTGTCAATGTATGTTCCATTTACAGAGAACAGGGTGCGCTTAGTATCTAAATTTTCCAAACTTTTCCAGCCTTTAAAAGGTAAAATTAATTTTGGAAAAACATAGGTATGCCCAAGATTCAGGAGAAATGTTTGTATCAGTTGGTCATTGTTAGTGGTGAGGATGTTAAGTTCTACGCCCGTTCTGAAAGTGGCAATTGATTGGATAGCCCGCTTCCATACATTTCGGTTATTATAGGTAAAATTGGTAGAGATACCCCATAAATTACCCAGACCTATTCCGGCTGTATTACCTGCATTGCGGCTGCCTTCCAGGTCAATGGTGTAGTTCTGCTTGATGGCAGGAACGAGGAAGAAATAAATATCTAGGCTATCTTTACCTCTCGGTACCGGTTTGCCATCAACCTGTTGCCAGGCACCCAATTGACCCAGGGTGTTGATGGTTTTAAAATATTTATTCTCATTGTACAAATCCCCACTATGCAAATAAGTGTGTTCCTGTAACGGTATATAATTAAATAAACCTTTTTTATACCGCATCACCAGTTCATTCCGCTTGAATTCAAGAAATCCTTTTTGGTCAGGAAGGCTGTCTGTAGCATCTGTAATTTTTGTTTCGGGGTAGTAATACAATTTGCCTATATGGTACTGAGTAAGCTCACTGGAATCCAAAGTGGGCCTCTTCAGAACGGTAACATCCCATTTTGGGTTTATCCTTCTGTTTCTGTCGGCTTCCGCAATAATCTGTGCTTGTTTAAAAGGGTCTAAAGTGAGTTGAAATAATTTGGCATCTGCCGAATCTACCAGAACATATATGTCTTCCCTGGTAAAATTGAAAAAACCATTTTGGCGATATAAACCTACGAGCCTGTCTAATTCTGAATTGAAGACCTGTTTAGTATAAGGCACACCTTTTTTTAGAAAAGTATTTTTTTCTTCCTGCCTAGTCAGGCTTTGCAAAGTAGAATCACCCAAATCAAAAGAAACCGAATCAATGGTGATGTTCTTCCCCAAATTTATATTTATGGTAATGGTGGTGCGTAATTGATCATTGACTGAGTCAACTTTGACCGAATCTTTAAAACTGGCATAATAATATCCCTGAGAATTAAGGTAAGCGTTCATGAAGTTAACAGAACGGGTTACATTAGCAGAATCGAATACCGCCGGGTTCTTAATTTTTGTAAAAATAAAAAACTGCTTTATTTCTTTTGACTTTAAACTGTCATCCCAATAATTATCTAAATCAGTCGTTAGGCGATTTTTCTCATCTTTGGAGATATCCGCATTTAATACTATTTGATTTTTAAATACAAAAGGTTTGCCGATCGGATAGTTTTTTACTTTTGTGCTTTTAAGAACGGAACAGGAACTGGTCATCGCCAGCATTAATGCTAGAAAGGAAAACGAAATAAAATTTGCTTTAATAACGGTCAAACGCATACAGAATGTTAAGCAAGAATGAGCTCAAATATATCCAATCTTTATGCCAGAAAAAACAAAGGCAGTCAGAAGGTCTGTTTATTGCCGAAGGACCCAAACTGGCAGATGAATTATTAAAGAGCAATTACCATATTAAAAGGGTGTATGCTTTGGCCGGTTGGGCCGAACAATATTCCGGTCCTGTTGAGGTAGTAACTGTTACGGAGATTGAATTAGCCAAGATCAGCGCATTACAAACCCCCAACCAGGTATTAGCAATTGTTGAACAAAAAAAAATGGTAAAAGAACCCCTACTTACCAAGCGACTGACTTTGGTATTGGATGGTATTCAGGACCCCGGAAACCTTGGTACGATTATCAGGATAGCTGATTGGTTTGGTATTACGCAAATTATTGCCAGTGAAGACACAGTTGAATTGTACAACCCCAAGGTAGTGCAAAGTACTATGGGTAGTATTGTTCGTGTGAATATTTGGTACCGGTTATTATCGGCTCTGCTGGAAGCATCAACGGTGCCTGTGTATGGGGCTTTATTAAATGGCAAGAACATGCATGACGAACCGCCTGTTACAGAAGGGGTGCTGGTTATTGGCAATGAATCTAAAGGCATTGGCCAGGAACTGAAGGCATTTATCACACATCCCATCACCATACCACGACTTGGGGGGGCAGAATCTTTAAATGCTGCCGTAGCAGCAGGTATTATCGTATCCCATTTAAAAAAATCATAACCCATCCTGCTAGACTATTCTTTTCAGTGCCTACTATCGGAACTGTATGGCTTTTACCGGGTTCACCCGCTTGATGAGTAAAGTGGGGATAATAAGTGATACGTAACAAACCAGCGCTGTACCCGCACAAACTGTCACCACCTGCCACCAAATGATCTGTACCGGTGCCGTGGCTACGTAATAAGAGGCTTCATCCAGCTTAATAAAACCGGTATATTGTTGCAGGAGGCAGATGCCCATACCCAAAATAAAACCAATGCCGATACCGGTAATGGTGATAACTGTTGCATGGTATAAAAATATTTTTTGTATGACACCATCCTTTGCACCCAATGCTTTCAATATACCTACCATACGCGTCCTTTCCAATATCAGTATGAGTAAACAGGTGATCAGGTTAATGATGGCCACTACTGCCATTACAATAAATATCACGTTGCGGTTTACATCCTGTATGTTAAGCCAGTCAAAAATGTTTGGATATACTTCGCGGATACTTCGGCTCATCCATTGAACGGGTAATTTTTCAGAAAGGTTATTGCTGACGGTATCAATATTTTTATAGTCGTTCAAAAATATTTCATAGCCCCCTGTTTGCCCGGCTGTCCATCCGTTTACCCGGCGTATCAGCCTTAAATCGCCCAGTACAAACAGCTTATCATATTCTTCAATACCTGTTTTATAGATACCGGCTACGGTCAGTTTCCGGTAGGTACGTGAGCCATCAATAATGGAAATAAAATACACGTTTACTGTATCATGCAACCTAATGTTTAATTGGGTGGCAACAGGTGCAGAGACCAATAATTCTTTACTGTACGATGAATCATCAAAGTTAAGCCAGCGACCTTCTTTGAAATAGGTCTTTAGTCTACTGCTGTCATAGCCCTTTTCAATGCCTTTAATAAAACCCCTTCTATCTCCTTATTATTTTCCAGTACGGCAGATTTGGTAGCAAAACTTTGCACTCTTTCAACACCGGGTTCGTGTTGTAGCAGCAGCTCAATCGTATCATTTTTTTCGATAGGTGTTTCTTCGGCTACCATGGATTTGTTAGGCTCGTATTTTTGTACCCGTACATGCCCCCAGAAACTGAATACTTTTTCTGAAATTTTTTGCTGAAACCCGTTTACAAAAGCCAATGTAATAATCATAGCCATTACACTTAAAGCGGTCGCGGCAACTGATAAACGGATGATGAACCTTGAAAAGGATTTCTGCCGGTTAAAGGCAATGCGTTTGGCAATATAGAAGGCCAGGTTCAATCGGCACGGTTTTAGTTCAATCAAAACTACATTGCCGCTGCCAATACAGCAAAAGCATTTACAGGCAGGCAGAATGTTGTATGTTTAAAGAAGATTTACCTGTATGAGAAAGACCTTTTTTTTTGTGATTGTATTTATAGTATTTCAATCGCTGCAGGCCCAACGGTTGCCCGATCATGTGTATAACCCCGATATCCGCACTGTTAAATTATTCCAGCAGAATAATCAGCAAAGCATGGCTTTATTAACGCTTAGTTCAAACGACCAGCTTGAACTGCATTTTGATGACCTTTGCGGGTATGCTAAAAATTATTATTATACCTATCAGCTATGTAATGCCGATTGGTCGCCGGCAGACGATGTAAATGTGTTTGATTATATTAAAGGCTTTACACAAAACCGTTTGAACCAGTACCGCGTATCATCTGTAGCTGCAACAAAGTATGTGCATTACCAGGCTTTATTGCCTGAAAGAAATTGTATCCCAATAAAAAGCGGTAATTACCTGTTGAAAGTATACCTGGATTCCGATACCTCTAAACTGGCTTTTACCAAGCGTATGATGGTGGTAGAGAATAAAGTAGTGGTAGGCGGACAGGTGCAACAGCCTTTTGATAATGAACTGTTACGTTCACACCAGAAAGTACAAATATCTGTAAACACTTTACAATTGAATATACTCAGCCCGCAGCAGGTAAAAGTAGTGATACTGCAAAATAACCGTTGGGATGATGCGGTAAAGAATATCCAGCCATCTTTTATTCGTGGAAATGTGTACGAGTATAATGGAGAGCAGGACTGCGTTTTTCCGGCAGGTAAAGAATACCGGTGGGCAGATTTGCAAAGTTTCCGTTTTTTGTCCGACAGGTTGGAGAGTGTTGATAAAACCGTACAACCTAACGCTGTGTTTATCAAGCCCGACCTGGAGCGAAATAACATGAGGTACATATTTATCCGTGACCGTAACGGATGGGATGAGATCAGTACCACAGAATCCATTAATCCCTGGTGGCAGAGTGAATATGCCAATGTACATTTTACATTTACACCTAATAATAGCCAGCCTTTTGCGGGAAAAACAGTGTATTTATTAGGGGAGATGACGGGAAGCCAGATAGGCGATACCTCTAAGATGGTATATGATGCAGCAAAAGGCGTGTATGCCAAAACACTTTTGCTGAAACAGGGTTATTACAGTTATACCTATGTTACCAAAGATATCCGCAACCCAACTGCGAAAGCAGATGCCTCATTTACCGATGGTAATTTTTGGGAGACAGAAAATGAATACACGATCCTTTTTTATTATCGTTCCTTCAGCAGCCGTCATGATGAATTGGTAGGAATATCAACGATCAACTCCCGCAACGGCAGATCCCGGTTTTAAAATAATGCACTCGTCTTTTCCGGTAGGATGCTTTAAAAAACAAAAGGATTCCCGCAAGCTGAAAAAAAACAGGAAAATATCAGTTCAACCCTTACTTTTGCCGCGGCAGGTCTTACACGGCCAGCTCCTGCTGAACCTCCCCAGGGTAGGAATGCAGCAAGGATAAGCGGTTGTAGCGGTGCGATGTGAGTAGCCTGCCACTTTTTTTTCCCATGCCCTCATTTGCAGCACCCTGCAAACATGAGGGATTTTGAACAGGGAAATCATTAAAATTCATTAACTGATATGAAGTTTTTTATTGACACGGGCAATCTCGCCCAAATTAAAGAAGCGAATGACTTAGGGATTTTAGATGGCGTAACCACCAATCCTACCCTTATGGCCAAAGAGGGCATCAAGGGAGAGGAAGCCATTGCGAACCATTATAAAACCATTTGTG
>JAYSXR010000034.1:0-6098 GCA_043717145.1 Chitinophagaceae bacterium
ATATAAAGGAACAGGAGATCATTAATCAGACTTTGCTTAAGTTCTCAAAAAAATACAATGTCTCCGTTATAGCAACCAACGATAGCCATTATGTTGACAAGGATGATTCTAATGCACACGATATCCTGCTTTGTATCAACACCGGTGAGAAACAAAGTACACCGGGTTTTGATGATTTTGTAAATGATGAGATACAGGTAAAGAACCGCCGCTTTAAGTTTCCAAATAACCAGTTTTATTTTAAGACCACCGAAGAGATGCAAACTCTCTTCAGTGATATTCCTGAGTCACTGGATAATACCAATGCAATTGTAGATAAGGTTGAGATACTGAACCTAAAAAAAGATATACTTCTTCCTGCCTTCCCTATACCAAAAGAATTTCAAGTACATGCAGATGCCAACCTCAATCAATGGGAATACCTGCAGCATATTACAAAGGAAGGTGCCAAAATACGGTACAACGACCTTACACTTGAAATACAGGAACGGCTGGATTTTGAATTGTTCACCATCCGAACCATGGGTTTTGCCGGTTATTTTTTAATTGTGAGTGATTTTATCAAAGCCGGACGTAAAATGGATGTGTTTGTTGGCCCTGGGCGTGGTTCTGCAGCAGGCAGTGTGGTAGCTTATTGCATCGGTATCACAAACATTGATCCCATAAAATACAATTTGCTCTTCGAGCGTTTCCTTAACCCGGACCGTAAGAGTATGCCAGATATAGATACCGACTTTGATGATGAAGGACGCCAGAAAGTAATTGATTATGTTGTTGAAAAATACGGAAAGAACCAAGTAGCACAAATCATCACTTATGGCACGATGGCTGCCAAGATGAGTATTAAAGATGTGGCCCGTGTACTAGACCTTCCGCTCGCAGAGAGTAATATGCTGGCGAAATTAGTACCCGACAAACCTGGTACAGAATTGCGCAGGGTATTACATGCGCCTTTGACTATAAAAGAAGGTGAAAATTCTTTACAGGAAAGAGAAGCGTACCAGCAGGATGATATTGAGAATGTAAAGAAGATCAGAGAAATTTATAATGGTACCGATATCCGTGCACATGTGTTGAAAGAAGCGGAAAGATTAGAAGGCTCTATTCGGAATACCGGTATACACGCGGCAGGAATTATCATTGCTCCTTGTGATCTGACAGAACTGATTCCCGTAGCTACTTCCCGCGATTCTGACCTTTGGGTTACACAAATTGAAGGAAGTATTATTGAGGATGCCGGTGTGTTGAAGATGGACTTTTTGGGTTTGAAAACACTGTCCATTTTAAAAACGGCATTGCAACTGATCAAGCAGAATCATAACGTTGTGATAGATCTTGATACCATTCCGCTGGATGATGAAAAGACTTTCCAACTGTATCAAAAAGGTGAAACCAATGCTACATTCCAGTTTGAAAGCGTGGGCATGCAGAAATACTTGCGTGAACTCAAGCCCGATAAATTTGATGAACTGATTGCGATGAATGCCTTGTACCGTCCGGGGCCAATCGCATACATACCCAAATTCATTGACCGTAAGCATGGCCGAGAACCGGTTAGTTATGATGTACCAGATATGGAAGAATACCTGGTAGACACTTACGGTATCACGGTTTACCAGGAACAGGTGATGCTGCTAAGCCAGAGCCTTGCTGGTTTTACTAAAGGCGATGCGGATGTATTGCGTAAAGCGATGGGTAAGAAACAAAAATCGGTGCTGGATAAAATGAAAGCCCAGTTTATTTCGGGTGCCACTGCCAAAGGCCACCCCGCAGATAAGCTCGAAAAAATATGGACCGACTGGGAGGCATTTGCCCAATATGCATTTAACAAGTCGCACTCCACCTGTTATGCATTTGTTGCGTATCAGACTGCTTATTTAAAAGTACATTACCCGGGAGAATATATGTCGGCCGTACTAAACCATGCCGGAGCCATTGAGAAGATTACTTTCTTTATGGAAGAATGTAAACGGATGGGTATTAAGGTGCTGGGACCTGATATCAATGAATCATTAAAAGGCTTTGCCGTAAACCAGAAAGGCGAGATCCGTTTTGGTTTGGGTGGTTTAAAAGGTGCCGGCGATGCTGCCGTAGATAATATCATTGCAGAAAGGGAAAAGAATGGCATGTACACGGATATGTTTGATTTTATTAAGCGTGTATTACAAAAAAATGTCAATAAAAAATCCCTGGAAAGCCTGGCTTATTCAGGGGCATTCGATGGGTTTACCAATTTCCACCGGGCTCAATATTTTACTATCGCTGATGGGGAGAGGGCAACGGGACTGGAAAAAATAATTGGCTACGGCCAGGCCCAACAAATGTTAAGTGCCGGCACCACCAATACATTATTTGGCGACCTGCCCGCTGCCATGCAGGTACCACAACCCAAGATCCCCAATTGCGAACCGTGGACGTTGACTGAACTGTTGGATCATGAAAAAGATGTCACCGGCATGTTCATGAGCGGGCACCCTTTAGATCATTTTAAATTTGAATTAAAGTATTACGGCATCACAAGGATCAATGATTTCAACGAAATAAAAGAAACTCTTCATTTACAATCCAATCCAGGTAAAAGCCTCCGGGTAGCGGGTTTGGTGATAGATGTACAACACCGGGTTACCAAAACCGGAAAAAATTTCGGTTCATTCAGTATCGAAGATTTTAGTGGTAAAACAGAATTTATTTTATGGAGTGAAGATTATATCAAGTTCCAGAATTATCTGGAAAAGGGACAGAATGTTTTGTTGAATGGTTTTTTTCGCCCACGCTATAACCGGCCAAATGAATTTGATTTTAAAATCAATACAATGTCCCTTTTGGAGACCGTAAAGCAAACCCTTACCCGCAGTATCGAAATCAGTGTACACCCTGCATCCGTAACTTCCGATTTTGTAAGTTTTGTAGATAAAAATGTACGCAGTTTCCCTGGCAAATCTTCTCTCAGATTCAATATTTATGAACCGAAAGAAAATATGAAAATAAGCATGTACACCATGGAGAAAGGTTTCCAGATGAATGAAGAGATGGCGGAATTTTTATTGAATAATCCTGATGTTGATGTACATGTTGGACTGATTGGGTGATGAAAATCGTGAGTTGTGAGTACGAGTAAGTTTTCTCTAACTCACAACTCACGATCAACGATTTCCTCAGTTTCCTATATTAATTTCACCGCCACATTCAATCTGTCAGCTACATTATCCCAGTTAATAATATTCAGCATCGTATCTACAAAATCATTTCGCTTGTTTTTGTATTTGAGATAGTAAGCATGTTCCCAAACATCAATCACCAATAAAGGTATTACCCCCCATTGTGTGAGTTTTTCATGGTTCTCACACTGCAGGATGGTAAGTTTATCTGAGTAGGGTTGGTAGCCTAGTATCCCCCATCCATTACCATCCACATCTTTGGAAGTTTTGGAGATATATATTTTCAACTTATCATAACTGCCGAAATCTTTTTCGATTCTTTTTAAGAGATCGCCTTTTGGTTCTGTTTTTTTATTGGTGAGGTTAGTCCAGAAAATGGTATGCAGCACATGCGAAGAAAAGTGGTAACTTAATTTTTTTGTCCAGTAATCCACTGTTTCCAAATTATTTTCATCCATTGCCTTTCTTATTTTCTGCAGGTCATTATTGGCTGCTTTTACGGCGCCTCCATGGTGAAAAGTATGATGCAGGTAAACTGTTTCTTCATCCATATTTGGTTCCAGGAAATTTTTATTATAGGGTAACGGCTGGTGTAAAAAATTACCATTCACATCAACTAACCGTTCAAACCCGTTAGACTGGTAATTTTGCGCCAACACCGATTGATCAGGTAAAATAGCAGCTGCCGAAAGGATGGCAGATGCAGACAGAAATTGTTTACGGTCCATATAATATATTTATAACGGTAAGGTACCATAAATTACTTTAATCACAACTCCCAACCGGCACTAACACTTTGCTAATGTATTTATCTTCATTTCCTGTCACGAAAGTGTATTCTCTGTCCGTTAGGCTACTGTTCTTCCCTGAAAAACTGCATTCATCCCTTTTTTTCTTGTAATAAGGAAAATTAATCGTCTTCTTGTGCCCATTGAATCAAAACTGCTTATGCGACAACAGAACAGCTTATCTCACAGAATAATTACAGTAGACGCTTTGCGGGGCTTTGCCTTGCTGGGTATCTTGCTTGCTCACATGATTTTTTGGTATACAGCCGGCCCCTTGCCCGGTGATATTTTTAACAAGTACCATGATATCGGTACTGGAATCATTTCTATACTTAATGAACTACTGATCTCCGGTAAATTCTTTGCTTTTTTCTCTTTCCTTTTTGGGTTGAGTTTCTTTCTCCAAATGCAGAGCATGGAAAGACGAAATGATAATTTTGTAGTCCTTTATGCCTGGCGTATTGCTTTGTTGGGTATAATAGGCCTTATACATCATGCTTTCTGGCGTGGTGATATCCTCTCTATTTATGCCCCGTTGGGATTTTTATTGCTTCCCATGCGCAAAATGAGCAACCGCGCCATTTTAATCATAGGCATCTTATTCGCCATTAATGCGCCGGGTAAGGTGATTGAAGTGATTAAATTCCTCACGACGAACCCGCATACAACAGCAGTAGCGAGCAAACCGGTTGATTTTGATGCAGAGGGTAAGGCATATTATCATATTATAAGTCAGGCAAATTTGCCAGCCCTGTTAAAAGACAACTCGAACAACTTATCCACCAAATTCAGGTTTCAATTAGACAGCGGTCGGATTTTTATCACTTTTGGTTTCTTCCTGCTCGGTATGTACACCGGCCGTAAACGATGGTTTGAAACGCCGGAAGAATCGCGCCTTGTCATCAAAAAAATATGCCGTAAAAGCGGATGGTTTATATTACTCACGTTGGCCATAGGATTGGGCATTTTTGGGGCAAACGGACTGTTTAAATTGGGTTGGGAACAAAATCCCATAGTTGGATTTATATTCAGCATTTTCTATGATATACACAGTGCCGCATTGGTTTGTTTTTACGTATCCGGACTTACCCTAGTTATGTACCGTGAACGCTGGCAGAAAGTACTATACCCACTGGCATCAGTAGGTAAACTGGCATTAACCTGTTATCTGTCGCAAACACTGCTTGGACTGGCACTTTTTTACCATGTAGGATTCGGGCTGGTGGCCCAAACCCCACCCTGGTTAAACTGGCTAATTGGCATCGCTTACTTCTTTTTGCAGGTTGCCGTAAGCAAATGGTGGCTTACCCTATTCAATTACGGGCCGGTTGAATGGTTATGGCGATCGGCTACCTTTTTCAGGTGGTTTCCTTTTAAAAAGAAATAAGCTGACCCCTTGTCAGGTAACTACTGTTGCAACGTCATTAATCACAGTGGTGGAAAAGTCAAATCAGCACAAACCACGGTTTGGATTTATATTTGACATCTACTTGTATGAGATAATTATAAATGAACAATAAAACAGAAAAAAAATGGCTTTAGAATTAACAGACGCAAATTTCCAGTCTACCGTACTGGACAGCGATAAACTGACATTGGTTGATTTCTGGGCAGAATGGTGTGGTCCTTGCCGCGCTATCGGACCGGTTATTGAAGAATTGGCAAAAGAATACGATGGCAAGATAAATGTGGGCAAAGTAAATGTTGACCATAATCCGAACCTGAGTGTGAATTATGGCATTACTTCTATACCTGCCATCCTTTTCATTAAAGGTGGCCAGATAGTTGACAAACAAATTGGTGCCGTACCTAAATCGGTACTGGACAAAAAGATTAAGTCGCATATTTAATTGTGATGATGATTTTTATAAAAAAGGAGCTTTTTGAAAAGCTCCTTTTTTTGGGCTGTACATGAATGAATATAGAATCTCAAACTTGATTTTTTTTATTTTTATTGATTATCTTACTCGATTAATTTACTTACTAAAATTTACCGCTATGAACATCAAGTCCCGACTAATGCTGATGAACTTCTTAGAGTTTTTTGTTTGGGGCGCATGGTTGATTTCATTAGGTGGTTATATGATTGTAACCCTGCATTTTACAGGTGGAGAAGTCGGTGCCGTTTATGCAACCATGGGTATCGCATCTT
>JAYSXR010000331.1:0-2749 GCA_043717145.1 Chitinophagaceae bacterium
ACCGATGAAGCTACTTTAGCGGGGATAAGGTAATTGAAGGATACGTTTAACAGCATATTGTCTGAAAACTAAATAGTACCTTTCGATATCAGTAAACGATATACTCAATGGAAACCTGGATACTATATGCCATTCTCTCCATGATCTTTGCAGGTCTTACGTCTGTATTAGCCAAATATGGGTTACAGAATATTAATCCCGATCTGGGACTGGGTATCAGAACCACCACTATTTTTTTTATTATAACGGTCATTAATATTGTAGGCGCCAGGTACAAAGAATTGCCTTTATTAACTGGTAAACAAACTTTATTGCTTGTTGTCTCTGGCATTACTACCACACTCAGCTGGTTATTTTATTACCGGGCAATGAAAGATGGCCTCGTATCGTATGTAGCGGCAATTGACAAAGCCAGTATTGTGATTACGCTGGTTCTATCTTTTATTCTCCTGAAAGAACCCGCAACCCCTAAAGTATTGGTTGGCGGTGGATTAATCTTTATAGGAATGATTGTATTGGTATGGAAATAAACCTCTTTTCCCTGCACCCTCAGTTTTGGTTGGAATATATTAAATACCCAGCATAATATTATATTTGAGTATCTCAAACAACTGCATCATGAACTGGATTATTCTCATCATTGCCGGTTTGTTTGAAGTAGGTTTTACCACCTGCCTCGGCAAAGCTAAATCTACCACCGGCACCACCGCCACTCTCTGGATGTTTGGTTTTTTTATCAGCCTGTCGGTAAGTATGTACCTGTTATATAAAGCCACACAAAGTGTACCCATGGGTACAGCTTATGCGGTATGGACAGGAATTGGAGCCGTTGGCACAGTCATCATCAGTATTCTTTTCTTCAAAGAACCGGCAGATTTCTGGCGATTGTTTTTTATAGTTACGCTGATTGCTTCAATTGCAGGATTGAAGCAGGTTTCTAGTCATTGAACCTGCAGCCATCCGGTGTAAAAAGTATCCTGTTTTTTCGGTTGGTAATGGTTGCTCCGTACCTTTATCATAATAAATGAAAACATTTTTATTTTTCATCGCCATCCTGTTCACTGCCTGTAGCGGTAACCACCCCAATTACCACAAGGCCGAAAATGCCCTTGATGCTGGCCGTGAGTACATGCAGTCCTGCTTACAAGGCGATTTTTTAAAAGCGGCTTTTTACCTGGTACCCAGTAAAAAAAACAGTCAGTTACTGAAAGAAGCGGAGAAAGTATACCGGGAAAAAGATAAGGAAGGAAGGCAACAGTTCCGCCTGGCATCCATCAACATAAGTGAAGTGACGGATATTAACCCAACTACCACAATCATCAAATTTAATAATTCTTACGATAAATTGCCACAGACCATTCAGGTGGTTAAAAAAAATGATACATGGTTGGTTGATCTGATAAACACACAACACCCATAACTGATGCTAGTGAAAAATATGGTTTTGGTGGGTATAGGGGGAATGGTGGGTTCCGTATTACGTTACCTTACCGGCCACTTTATCAGGCACGATAGTTTCCCGTATGCTACCTTCGCAGTAAACATGGTGGGCTCATTATTAATCGGGTTGATTATGGGCATTGCGGCTAAACAGGAAGGCTTTACCAACTGGCGGCTTTTTTTAGCAACCGGTGTTTGCGGCGGGTTCACTACATATTCGGCTTTTGCCTGGGAGAATATGCAGTTTTTAAACCAGCAGCGGTATGGAACTTTTTTGATTTATACCGGTGCTTCACTTATTTTAGGATTGGCAGCAGTTGCCCTGGGCTATTGGTTAACTAAATAACAACAGATGCTTATGACACATACAGTACTTCATCCATGGCACGGCGTTCCTTATGGGGAGCATTCGCCAAGAATAGTTAATGCTATCATTGAGATCCCGCAGGGGTCGAGATGCAAATACGAGATTGATAAGCCATCGGGGTTATTGCGTTTAGATAGGGTCATTTTTTCTTCTTTCTACTACCCTATTAATTATGGCTTTATTCCACAAACTTATGGTGGTGATAAGGATCCGTTAGACATTTTAGTGATTACTTCATTGCCCGTTCAGCCACTCACTTTAATGGAAGCCAAAGTAGTAGGAGTTATGCAGATGATTGATGGCGGCGACCCCGATGATAAAATCATTGCCGTAGCAGCCACTGACCCAGGTGTTAACCATTATAATAATATTGAAGAATTACCCAAACACTTTTTCGATGAACTCCGCCATTTTTTTGAAGAATATAAAAAACTCGAAAACAAAACAGTGGTTGTAGAAGATTTTGGCGATAAGGCCCAGGCCCTCACCATAATTGAAGAAGCCATCGCTTTTTATAAAGAAACTTTTATTAAATAGTGTTTATCAAATCGTGTAAAAGGTAATTAATGACAATCACCACCCTTATTCTCTTATTGGTCATCGGTTTACTGGCCGGTTTTTTAAGCGGGCTGATAGGTATTGGCGGTGGGGTGATCATAGTACCCGCACTGGTATTGTTTCTTGGTTTTTCGCAGAAACTGGCACAGGGCACTTCATTAGGCATACTATTATTGCCCGTTGGCTTATTGGCAGTGCTGCAATATTATAAACAAGGCTACCTTAATGTGAATTATGTAGTCATTATTTCTACCGCTTTTATTGTAGGAAGTTTATTTGGCAGCAAACTGGCACTATCGCTTAGCGAGGAAAAAATGAAGAAGATATTTGCCGTTGTAATGCTATTGATCGCAGTAAAAATGTTGTTTTTCGATAACAGCAAAC
>JAYSXR010000332.1:0-81832 GCA_043717145.1 Chitinophagaceae bacterium
ATCTTTACTCATGGGTGGTTCTGGAGTTTGATAGTTAGATATCGCTATCTCTATTAACTCCTTTACCACCCTATTTAGTATTATTCATGCAACAAAGCCACTTGTAGTTATTATGAATACCTGGCCCAATATGATTTCTTCAGGTAACTTCGAAACTATTCTGCAATTTTACATTCTTATCATTCAATAAATTTATGCCGGATTTTTCCTTACTTGATCTATCCTCTTTGCTTGGATTATTCGTAACAGTGCTGCTGACGTTTAATATTGGTTTAGGTATGATGTTGAGTACCGTATATGCAAGACACTCCTGGTGGAAACGATTGCCTGCACGCATCAAATAAATGTAAACGCCCTGCACAACTGGACTGCGTATGTTGCTTTGTTAATGGTGATAGTCATTCGTTGTCAGTACTTGTTGACCCTGCCACAAAATTCAAATTCATCGACATTATTTTTCCCCTGCATGTGCCCCATCAAAAATTATATGTAGCGATGGGAACACTTTCCATGTTTGCTATCATTGTAGTATTAATTACCACATAAAAAGTGGTGAAGAAGAAAATGAATTACCGGGCATGTAAAAACATTCACCTTGTTTCCTATGGCACTGCCATATTATTTCTCATTCACGGAATGGTGCTCGACCCTACACTCAAAGACCAGCCACTTGATTTATTGGACGCTGAAAAAATGGTATCGTAAGCCTCTCTTTCGATCACATTTTCTGATCGGAATTCTTTTGTTTCAAATTATTTTATTAATCGCTAAGTAATTGTAAATGAATCGCTCATTGTTGCTAAAAGTCTCAAATCATTTAATAAGTAGTTCGACAAAAGTACAGGTCGGGCAACAGAAGTGGACAAATCGATTTTACCCTCAGTTTGTCCATTTTTATTTTCGCTGAAACCCTTACCCACATTGAATTTCAGCTCAACGGCCTCATTCAGCCGGTTAGTTCGAAAATTCACCCCGTCAAAAACGAGTTTTTCTGGAAACATCGAACTAAGCAATTTTCGCTTGCGAAGGTTGTCTCCAGCATCATATAACTCCTCCAGGTTTTCCAGATTTTCCACCGCTTTCCGCAAAATTCCGTCTATTTTCTCTGTTTGACTGGAAAGTGCAAACAACCTCGCCTCTATCTTTTCCATCTGCGATTCACAGTCCTTTTTAAAATCGTGGTACTCATTCCGCGTGATCTCGTCAATCATGAATTTATTACGCGCCTTCTGCAAACCCGTTTGAATCTCAGTTAACCGGTCGCTCATTTTTTTAATGTCGTTGTTAAATTGAACATGGCGCTGCTTATAAACCGAATTGATAACAGCGCAATAAGCATCAGTCATGCCCCGTTTTGCTTCATACTTGTGCAATTCTTTCCTGATTAGTTTATTTGGAAGGTCACTCCTGAAGCGGTGTTTGCAAGGCGAAACACAATGGTAATAAAAATACTTCCCACCCGTTCCTCGCGATGCGCTGCCGGTTAACAAGCGTGAGCATTTTATGCAGATAAGATGGCCACGCAAAACAAGTTCTTCCATCGAGCCAATCGAGGTTTTATAGACCCTTTTCTTACCATCTAAAAAGTCCTGTACCTGGTAAAACAGATCCTCGCTGATGATCGGTTCGTGCTTGCCCACAATGATCGCTGCAGGCTCATCTTTATAAGCTTTGAGGAATATCTTGCCACAGAACACAGGGTTCCGGATCAGGTTCCAGAATTGCCCCTTACAGCACGGTAGCCCCTTTCTTTTAGCTTCATTGTAGACTGCCTCCACGTGCAGCTTTTGTTCGGCAAGTGTGTGGAACGCCCACTTGAATATGTCCGCGTACGGCTGCTCCGGGGCGATGTATTTTTTACCCTCAGGCGTTGCCAGATTGATATACCCCAACGGCGCCACATTCATCCAACGGCCTTCTTTAACCGCCCGCCGCATCCCATACGTTACATTCAATGCCCGACGGTCATTTTCCACCTCCGGCGCAGTTAAATAAATCCCAAGCATGATCTTACTTTCAGGGATATCAAGATCAAGCGGCTGCTCGATCGCACAAGGCTCCACGCCCAACTTCCGCAGTGTGTTAATCATTTGGTGGAAAATCCAAGCCAATTGTTCCCCAATCCCCAGAGCACATTAACCCACCATCTCCATTTTTCAATGATCCCTCCTCACCAGATCAAATTGATCCCCAATAAGTATTGAATTTCATATGGTTATCTCAATCTACCAAACATGAATCAGAATTTTTTTAAAAGGGATCAAACGCAAATGGTATTAGGGGTACTAAACTGGTGGATTTTCCAGACTTGGGCAACTAACCAAGATATGCTGATCGAAACAATACCTTAAACTGAGGCTTTGGTATAATCACTCATGATTATTCATTCCGGCCAGAATTTTCAAATCATTAATAAATTGGTTCGCAAAAAGCCGATTTCAGCAGGCTTGTTAATGAAAAGTTAATACAATTTTCCTTTAAATTTTTGCAGACTTTATCCTTCCTGGTATTGGCATTAACAAAAAGGACACACTTGCTTCCTTATAATTTGTCAGATTCGCAACAAAAAGGTATTTTACCCAAAGAATTTTCCCAGAAACACATGGATTTTATTACTATCTCATTTCTGAATTTGTGCCATGCGAGGTATGATTATTTTATCCATGACTTATATACTCCACGAATCCCTTTACATATTTATAAAATAACCAATGACTGCTGACACCCTTTCACACAAACAAGCCACCGGTTTAACCAGATGGCTACTGATTGCAGGCGTTTCTGTCATTCTCATTATTGAAGGCCTTTTTGGCTTCAGGGTGCACAGCCTTTCTTCACAGCAGAAACAATACAAACTGGATTATGCCATAGTTAATAATGTCCAATATGGTTTATTGTCAGTGGATATATGGCGGGAACAGGTAATAGTCGCTGCAAGTTCCGAGATAAGGCAATACCGTCTTTCACCAGAGCAACAAGCAGAACTACGGAAGGAAATAGACCAATTGCTGCGTACGCTTGTAGCACACGCCTTTGAAATAATTAACAAACCGCAAACTTCCCTGGGTGGTAAGCTAAAAAAACTAGTGGTCAAAACATTCGTGAATCAGGACAAAATAGTAGCACAAGTACCCATTTACTCGCAGAAACTGATGGCAGAGATAACCAAACCATCAACGTACAAACAGGTATCAAAACTGGCGGATACCGCACTGGCTCAAATAGGCCGCAAATCTTATGACAGTTCTGTAGCGGCAACAAAGCATCTGATGGACTCGATCTACAGCAAGTATGGCGCAACGGATAAAGCTGGCTTCGAAAAAATAAATGCATCCGGGCTGGAGCAGATACATAAAGATACACGCCGCTATGCTTTCGGTATGCTTGGCTGTATTGTTGCCATTCTTTTATTGTGGCTGTTGGTGCGGTACAAAAGAAACCTACATGTGCCACTCTATATGTTATCAGTCGCGTCTGCCATGATATTGTTGATGGTAGGACTTACCACTACCATGATCGAGATCGATGCCCGGATCACTAAAATGGACCTTCATTTCCTGGGCAAGGCAATTTCGTTTAAAGACCAGGGGCTTTTTTTTCAAAGCAAAAGTATTATCGATGTGGTGGTGCTGCTGTTGCAAACGCGACGGCTTGATTCGCAGATAGTGGGTATCCTGATCTTGGTATTCAGTGTATTGTTTCCGTTTATGAAATTGTCTGCAACTGGCATTTCGCTTATTAGTGAAGACAAGTGGGCCAAAAACAAATTCATTCATTATTTCGCATTTAATTCCGGTAAATGGAGCATGGCAGATGTGATGGTAGTGGCGATTCTCATGACTTATATCGGATTTAACGGGATCATTCCTTCTACGCTGTCCAGTTTTCATTTTGACGAAAACATGGTCACCACTATCTCTACGAATAACACATCCGTCCAGCCAGGTTATATCATTTTTATTGCGTTTGTGATCTATGGATTTGTTCTGTCGGCTATTTTGAAAAAAATAACAAAAAGGTTCACCATCAAGTAAAACAACAGACATCATGACCGACTCAAGCGATTCCAACCCTACTATGGCTGCCTTTGCCAAACTCTTACTGATAGTGAGTCTGTTCATCTTGCTGCTCGTAGAAGCCTGGTGCGGCTACCAGGTGCATGAATTGAGTGGAAAACAGAAAGAATACAAAATGGATTATGCTTTTGTCAATAATGTATCTTTCGGTTTATTGTCAGTGGATATCTGGCGGGATCAAGTGGTAGCTTCGGCCAGCGGTGAGATCGGCGACTTCCGGTTGTCGCCGGAACAGGAAGCGGATTTACGCAAACAGATCAATCAGCAGTTACATGGACTCGTAGATCAGGCCTTTCAATCCATCAACAAGCCTCAGAAATCATTAGGCGGCAAATTAAAAAAACTGGCAGTTAAAACACTTGTCAACCCCCAACAGGTTCATGCAGAAGTGCCGGGGTTTACCAAAAAGCTAATGGCGGAAATCACCAAACCTTCCAGCTATAAAAGAATCGCCAATATTGCGGATACTGCACTTGCGCAGTTGGGTCGCAATATTTATGATAGCTCCGTGGCATCTACCAGAAACGTGATGGATTCTATTTACAATAAGTACGGAGCAACCGATAGGATTGTTTTTGAGAAAAACAATGCAATCAAGGTCGCAGGGGTAAAAAAAGCCACATGGCATTATACCTATGGCATGCTGGGATCTGCTGTATTGATGCTGATAGTATGGTTACTTGTACGTAAAAAACGCTATTTGCAGGCAGCTGTGTGTATTATGTCTGTTGTAGCAGCCATGATTCTGCTGGTAATTGGTGTTACTACCACCATTATTGAGATTGATGCGGCGATCGAAAAATTGGACCTCCACTTTTTAAGCAAAGCCATATCGTTTAAAAACCAGGAACTGTTTTTCCAGAGCCAGAGTATTATGGAAGTAATCAGGTTATTACTACAGTCAGGCAGGTTCGATTCGCTGATCGTGGGGATGATGATACTCATTTTCGCTGTATTGTTTCCTTTGGTAAAACTGGTAGCCATAGCCATGTCAGCGATTAGCCCGGATAAGTGGGCAAAAATGAAGAACGTACCGTATTTCGCATTTGGAGCCAGCAAGTGGGATATGTCTAATGTTATGGTAGTGGCAATCCTTATGACATACATCGGCTTTAACGGGATTGTAGACAGTACACTGTCGAGCCTGAATTTCAGTGATTCCACAATCACAAGTATTACCAACAACCATACAAACATTCAACCCGGTTATATTATTTTCATCGCCTTCGTTGCAATTGCCTTTGCCATATCGGCAATTTTAAAAAAGAGCATCAATCCAGTAAATATTGAATGAGAAAGTAAATTATTGTAAGTGAATATAACATTACCATTTTATTAAAATTAAAAGCCAATCTTTGGCAACAACAAAAAAGTTCATAAGATAAAAGTCTTTCCTCCTCAATTCTGGGAGCGATTTGATAACAAAGTAGCCTTTAGCAATATCTCCCAGGCTTATGAAGATGAGTGCCTAAACATGAACAATAATCCTGCTGCCCTGATGAATATGTTTGACAAAGAAGCTCAGCGTATATAAACATTTAAAGACTGGAGTGATCAGCTATGGGGTGAAATATCCAATCAGCAGATCAAATCAATTAAAACACTAACATTAGTCATTAATTGCGACGCAGACATTGGCAATCCGAAACATGCCGTTGATATATATCGCATTATCTCTAATTGCATTAGCCATAATTCAGGACGGCCATGGCAGAAATTACAACATTAGGGAGCGACAACGACATAAAATATTTCATATCCATGCTAGAGGAATTTCTTGCTAAAAAGGCATAAATAAATAATCATGACCATTAACCAGAATAAAAAAAAGGGGCTAACAAATATCTTTGCTCAATCATATAATGAATGATGAAAAAGCCAACCAATATTGATGAGAATTTATTAAGTTTCCATTTAGACATACAAAAAAAACTGGAACAAATGCGGAACAGGATTAAAAAGCGGCTCCAAAGGCAAATGAGGTAATCAGTTACGGAATGCCGGCATTCAAATTAAATGGCGTGTAGGTTTGGTTTGTGGCCCACACAAAACACATTGGCTTTTACCCGAGAGTTACCGGCATAGAGGCATTTAAAAAAGAGCTTCCCATTTATAAATGGGCTAAAAATTCTGTTCAATTCCCGCTTGACAAGCCTCTTCAAGTGGAGTTGATTACTAAAATGGTGAAGTTTAGGGTAATTGAAAACATGGAGCGGGTAAAACTGAAGAAGAAATAAAATAAATATAAAGAGTGATTGAGTTTTATATTCCCTACCAATTGCTTGAGATGCTAACTCCATTAATTCAGTTCATATAATCATAAAAATGATCCGATTACTAAGAACAAATTCTGAAAATAAAGATTTTATAGAACTGGTAAGGAAGCTGGATGCCGATTTAGCTGAAAGAGATGGCAAAGACCATTTATTTTATGCTCAATTTAATAAAATTGACAAAATAAAATTTTCAGTGGTAGCATATCAAAACAGTCAGCCGATTGGTTGCGGAGCCATTAAAGCATATGATGAAGCTGCCATGGAAATAAAACGAATGTATGTTATACCTGAAAGCAGGGGGAAAGGGATCGCCTCTGAAATATTATCATCCTTAGAAAACTGGGCCGCAGAATTATCCTTTAACCGCTGTCTTTTGGAAACTGGCAAAAGGCAGCTAGAGGCCATTCAGCTTTACTCGAAGAATGGATATAACCTAGTTCATAATTACGGGCAATATATTGGCGTTGAAAACAGTATTTGCTTTGAAAAATGGATACTTTGAAAAAATGCTGTCTATAATAATAATCGTTTTTAGACGCATGGTAAGCAGAAAAGCAGCTATTACAACATATATTGTTGAGAAAAGCTGCGTTTGTTATAATACCAGTATCTAACCCGAAAACCATTTAAATATGAAATTTTCTACATTATCCCTGATAGGCGCAACCCTGTCTTTATTTAGCAGTTGTGTAAAAGATGCCGGTACCGGCAATGCAAGTATCAGCTTTCAATTAAAAGCGGCTGTATCGCCAGTAAATGGTGCCGCTATTACCTGGACAGCAGGGTCTGCCGGTGTAGCCAGTACAAAAATTGAAGCCAAAAAAAATGATGGCACCAACGTGGAGTTCAAATCAGATCCTAATGCACAGGTAGATCTTTTTGGCACAGTAAGCATCACCAATGTGGCCATTCCTGCCGGTACGTTCCGGAATGTGGAATTCAGGTTTGAATTACAGCCATTAAGCAGTAAACCATCCCTTCACCTTGAAGGAACCTATACAGCCGGTGGTGTAACCACGCCCATCTCTTTAGATGTGAGTACGGCTGTTACCATCAAATCGGAAAGGGACAGTATCGTAATAGCTGGAAGTACTTCCAGCTACACGGCCCTTACCACAATAGGATTGATAACCCTTACCCAGGATGTTACTGAGGTAGACCTGAAAGCTGCTGACCGCACCTCGGGCAAGATTGTTATTTCTGCGACATCCAATATGGCTGTTTACACGAAAATGCTTGCCAATCTTGCCAAACCGCAGGTTATTGATTTCCGTTAAACGGTTAACACTATTTACTTTATGTGATTTAAAATCCTATATCCATTCACCTGAAGTATTTGAAGTAAGCAATCAAAATCCCTCTAATTAGAGGGATTTTGATTTAATGGTCTTCTTTACTGTTAAAATTATATATGACTGCTACCTTAAATGATCAGGTATTTGATGCAATTAAAACTGAACTTTATTTTTATAACATATTTTTTCAGAGATTTACAGATATTTTGGAATCTTTTATTTTGGCACGGTATTTACAATACTATAGTTAATCAAACCTAAGTACCATGAAAAAGTTTACTATCTTATCTATACTCATTTTAAGTATGGCATTTTACCATGAAACTGATGCACAGGTAAAATTTAATGTAACCAATCAACCGGCATGGGGACCGGTAGGCTATGACCATGTGGATTATTATTATTTACCCGATATTGATGCCTATTATAATGTACCACAACGCCAGTTTATTTACCAGGATGGCCGGGATTGGGTTTTTTCAAACTCCTTACCGACCCGTTACAGCGGATATAATCTTTACAACGGTTATAAAGTTGTTGTTAATGAGCCACGCCCCTATTTACAGGGTGATGCATACAGAGTAAAATATGGTAAATACAAAGGCAATAATGGGCCCCGGCAGGTAATCATTCGTGATAGTCATGATGAGCGATATAAAAATAATGGCCGAAATGATAATGAGCATGAAGATAATGGCAACGGCAAAAATAAAGGACGCGGAAATGGAAAAGATAAAGATAATGGCAATAAAAAAAGCCATGGTAATGGAAAAGGTCATGATAAGGATGACAAAGATTAATTATAAATGCATTTTTATTTTAAAAAAACTACCTGAGTGAATCTGGTAGTTTTTTTATTATTTGGTGTGATTCATTTTTGCAATACAAATTTCCAGGCTTTCTTTCCAATCTTTTATATCAATCCCATACGTTTTTGCAATTTGTGATGTATCCATCACAGCGTAAACTGGCCTTTTAGCAGCGGTAGGATATGTTGAAGTGGAAACAGGTACTACTTTGCAGGATAATTTTGCAAAATGCCCGATAGCTACTGCAAAATCAAACCAGGATATTGCGCCACTATTACTGTAGTGGTAAATTCCGTAATGATTATTTCCTTTTTCCAATGATGTAATGATCCTTAGGATGGCATCAGCCAGGTCGGCGGAATAGGTGGGGCAGCCAATCTGATCGCTGACTACTGTGAGTTCTGTTTTTTCTTTCATCAGCCGTAAAATCGTCTTTACAAAATTATTACCACTTGTACTGTACAGCCATGAAGTGCGGATAACAATTGTTTTATTATTATTTTCCAATGCCAGTTTTTCTCCCAGCCACTTAGTGAAACCATAATAATTAACAGGATCGGTTGCATCATTTATTTGATAGGGCCTGGTGCCTTTTCCATCAAACACATAATCTGTAGATATGGTAACTAATATACAACCATATATATGGCATTGCTGGGCAATCATGCCTACAGATTCTGCATTAATGGTATAAGCGGCTTCCTGTTCAATTTCCGCTTTATCTACTGCGGTATAGGCCGCGCAATTAATAAAATAGGCAGGTTGGTATTTCTCAAAAAAAGCGGTTATGGTTTCAGACTTACTCAGATCCAATTCATATCTGCCTGCAAATAGAAAAATAAATGCGTTGTCATAAGCAACTGATGCCTGCACCAGCTCCTGACCCAATTGGCCATCCCTGCCTGCAATTACTATAAGTGGTTTTGACATACTATTAATCATTAAATCTATAATAGCTATTTATTACTTGCCGATTTCAAATTTTTTCGGCAATTTTGACCATTCTTCTTTTGAAAGCGATTTGAAATAGGCATAGGTACGTTTCAAACCTTCTGCCCGCTCAATGGCTGGAGACCAACCCAGTATCTGTTTAGCTTTGGTAATATCCGGTTGTCTTTGTTTTGGGTCGTCAACAGGCAATGTTTTATAAATAATTTTTACGGATGAGCCGGTTAGTTGCAATACTTCTTCAGCAAAATCTTTGAGGGATATTTCATTTGGGTTACCAATATTTACCGGCATCGAATAATCGCTCATGAGCAAACGGTAAATACCTTCTACCAGGTCATCGACATAACAGAACGAACGGGTTTGGCTTCCATCTCCAAAAACCGTCAGGTCTTCACCACGCAGTGCCTGGCCGATAAATGCAGGTAAAGCACGGCCATCATTCAAACGCATCCGTGGGCCGTAGGTATTAAAAATGCGGATAATCCTTGTTTCCAATCCATGAAAAGTATGGTAAGCCATCGTGATTGATTCCATGAAACGTTTCGCTTCATCATATACACCCCGCGGCCCAACAGGGTTTACATTACCCCAATACTCTTCGGTTTGCGGGTGTACCAATGGATCACCATATACTTCGCTGGTAGAAGCCACCAATATCCTCGCTTTTTTTTCACGGGCAAGACCAAGACAATTGTGAGTGCCTAATGCACCCACTTTTAAAGTCTGGATAGGTATTTTTAAATAATCTATCGGACTGGCAGGCGATGCAAAATGTAAAATATAATCTAAGTCGCCGGAGATATGAATGAATTGGGAAACATCGTGGTTATAAAATTCGAAGTTATCAAGTTTGAATAAATGTTCGATATTTTTCAGGTCGCCGGTAATCAGGTTATCCATTCCTATTACATGATATCCTTGTTCAACAAACCTATCGCATAGATGCGAACCCAGAAAACCTGCTGCACCTGTTATCAATATACGTTTTCCCTTCATGCTAAGCTATTTTTTGGCCTGCCAATACTTTCGTAATGGTAACCGAGATCAGAAATATAGGTGATATCAAACAAATTACGACCATCAAAAATTACTTTGTTTTTCAGCCTGGTATTAATTATGTCAAAATCAGGTGTGCGAAATTCGCTCCATTCTGTAGCAATGATCAGTGCGTCAGCATTATCTAAAGCATTGTATTGATTTTCCGCATAATTAATTTTATCGCCAATTGCTTTTTTGGTATTCATTGTAGCTTCCGGGTCAAATGCTGATATGGAAGCTCCCGCAGCTAATAAGGCTTCAATAAGGTAAAGTGCGGGAGCTTCGCGTATATCATCGGTATTGGGTTTAAACGACAATCCCCATAAAGCAAAATGTTTACCTTTCAAATCATTATTAAAATAAGTGTTGATTTTTGGGATCAGGTGAAGTTTTTGTAATTCATTCACATTTTCAACTGCTTTTAATATTTTAAAATCATACCCAACATTCTCCGATGACCTGATCAAAGCCTGCACATCTTTCGGAAAGCAGCTGCCCCCATACCCAATGCCCGGAAATAAAAAACGTTTACCGATCCTTTCATCGCTCCCAATACCCCTTCTTACCAAATCCACATCTGCCCCAAGTCTTTCGCACAGCTGGGCTATTTCATTCATGAATGATATTTTGGTTGCCAGGAACGAATTGGCCGCATACTTGGTTAGTTCCGCGGATTTATCATCCATGAATATGATAGGGTTTCCCTGACGCACAAATGGTGCATACAAATCGTTCATTACCTTCCTCGCACGTTCAGAATTGGTACCTACCACTACTCTATCGGGTTTCATAAAATCATCAACCGCTACACCTTCCCTTAAGAATTCAGGGTTACTTACCACATCAAATTCCGATTTACAATTCTTGGCAATAGCCGTATATACTTTTTGCGCAGTGCCAACCGGTACGGTACTCTTATCAACAATCACTTTATAATCCGTTATGAACTTCCCAAGTTCACTGGCTACCCCTAACACATACCGCAGGTCGGCAGAACCGTCTTCACCCGGCGGTGTTGGTAAAGCAAGGAAAATAATAACCGCATCTTTAATACCCGCTTCAAGATCGGTCGTGAAATTTAAACGGCCTTCTTTCAGGTTACGCAGAAAAAATTTTTCCAACCCGGGTTCATAAATGGTAATCTCACCTTTTATCAATTTATCAACCTTATCCTTATCAATATCTATACAGGTTACTTTATTACCGGTTTCAGCAAAGCATGTTCCTGTTACCAAACCAACATAACCCGTTCCTACCACTGCGATTTTCATAGATACTATTTTATAAAATTTAACACGTGCCCGGTAATATAAGTCAATTGTTCTTCATCCATTTCTGTATGTACCGGAAGAGAAATTACCCGTTCAGTTAACCAGTCTGTTACCTTCAGATCATATTGTGGAAGGCCAAAAGAAGCAAACATTTTCTGGCGGTGTCCTGGTACCGGGTAATAGATCATGGAAGGTATGTTGCGTTCGGACAGGTAGGCATTTAATCCATCCCTGTTACTCCCGTTTAATATTAAGGTGTATTGATGATATACATGGTTACTGTAAGGTGCCACAAATGGTGTTATAATTTTTTCATTAGTTGCAAAAGCCCGGTTATAGGTTTCTGCTACTTTTTGGCGGGCGGCATTGTAATGATCCAGCTCGCGTAACTTTATATTCAATACAGCAGCCTGTATTGAATCGAGCCGGGAATTACAGCCTACCATTTCATGGTAATACCTTTTTTGCTGGCCGTGATTGGCAATCATTTTTATTTTAACTGCCAGTGTATCATCGTTGGTAAAAATGGCACCGCCATCACCATAAGCACCCAGGTTTTTACTTGGGTAGAAAGAAGTGGTTCCGATAGTACCGATGGTTCCTGTTTTCTTTTTGGTTCCGTCTGAGAAAGTATAATCGCAGCCAATAGCCTGGGCATTATCTTCTATCACATACAAACCAAATTCTTCGGCAATCTTCATGATCTCTTCCATAGGTGCAGCATGGCCGTATAAGTGTACAGGAACTATGGCTTTTGTTCTATCTGTAACCGCTTTCCTGATGGACTGAGGATCTATGCAAAAAGTTTTGGGGTCTACTTCTACAAATACAGGCTTCAATTTTAACAAGGCCACTACTTCGGACGTAGCTATATAGGTGAAAGAAGGAATAATAACCTCATCGCCTGGTTGCAGATCAAGTGCCATCATGGCTATCTGCAAAGCATCAGTTCCGTTGGCACAGGGAATGGTATTTTTACAATTCTGATAGGTATTCAGATGTACTGTAAATTCCTGTACCGGTTTGCCATTAATATATCCAGCACTGTCAAGTACTTCCTGAATAGCCACATCCACTTCCGTTTTAATTTTCAGGTATTGTGATTTAGTATCCACCATTTGTATCGGCCGCATATAAACTGGTCTTTTAGAGGCTGCAAAATTACTGTAAAAAGCATTATCCTACCCAATAAAAAGTATATTATAATAGCTTGATAAACAACCACTTTAATTTGTTTCTTTGTAATGAACAACCCTCTATAATCAGATGCTTTTATATCGAATTTTCATTTGGCTGTATCCGAAAATTGTGTGGTTACTGAGTTTCTCAAATAAAAAAGCCATGCTATGGCTTCAGGGGCGTAGGGGATTGTTTAAAAAATTAGCTATTGCCTTTCATAAAAACACCCTTCCTGTAATCTGGATACACAGTTCCTCTCTGGGCGAATTTGAACAGGGTTTGCCAGTACTGGAAAACATCCGCAAAGAATACCCGAGATATAAAATCCTCGTAACGTTCTTCTCACCTTCGGGCTATGAAGTGAGAAAAAATGAGAAAGTTGCCGATCATATTTTTTACCTTCCTATGGATTCTCCTTCACATGCAACACGCTTTTTAAATATTGTTCAGCCGTCACTCATAATATTCATCAAATACGAATTCTGGTATTATTATTTATCTGAGGCCAGACAAAGAAATATTCCTTTGCTATTAATTTCCGGTATTTTCAGGAAAGAGCAGGTATTTTTTTCATGGTACGGCGGTTTATACAGAAAAATGCTTTCTTTTTTTACTTACTTGTTTGTTCAAAATACATCATCAATTGAATTATTGCAAAGCATTGGATTTATTGAACAGGTAATAATGAGTGGTGATACCCGTTTTGACAGGGTAATTGAAATTGCCAAACGTTTTAAACCATTATCCGCAATAGATCATTTTTGCAAAGATCAGTCAACCATTGTTGCAGGAAGTACCTGGACAGAAGATGATGAAGAACTGGATCATTTTGCCAATACCCATCCATCCGTAAAGTGTATCATTGCTCCGCACGATATTGAAGAAGAGCGACTGCAGGAATGCTTATCCTTATACAAACATTCCATGCTTTATTCGGTGTATGAGGCAGCTTATACATCGGGCAAACACATTCCTACTGAGGTAAATGTTTTGATCATAGACAATGTGGGCATGTTAAGTAAACTGTATCATTATGCAACCATCACTTATGTAGGCGGCGGTTTTGGAGATGATGGTATCCATAATATCTTGGAAGCAGCAGTATATGGCAAACCTGTTATCTTCGGGCCGGTGTATGATAAATATTTTGAAGCAGATGAATTGCTCGATTGCGGGGGTGCCTTCAGCATTGAAGATGCGCTGGAATTAGAGAAAGTTATCAAAGAGTTATTTGCCAACCGCGAAATGCTGTATACAGCCTCTAAGGCATCGGCAGAATATGTAAAGACAAAAGCAGGCGCAACTAGTAAGGTAATGCGTTGTATTCAGGAAAAACGCCTCTTGATCAACTGATCCCATAATTTTACCGTCTCACTGTTATCCGTCCAGCTGAGTTTTACTTTCAACTCACGCTGTATCCAATATTGTGCCTCCGGATAAATAGTAAACCCGTTAATAGTTTTTATACTTCTTTCGTACATATTCTCATCGCCCCTGAAAAGATCATTCACAAATAGATAACGATCATTCAAACCGATCGCTTTTCTCAAATCACGTATCGGTGTTCCCTGTAATGTTGCCACTATTTCTACCCTTTCTTCTTTCAGTTTCTCATTCAGGCTTTCAACTTCATTTGCTAAGGCCATATTAAATTCAAATATTTCTTTTGGCGCATTTTCGGGAAACTGATTCTGATGCGAAAGGGTGGGTATGTCTGTACTGCTTTCAAATAACCAGCTATTGCTATTAGCTGTTTCTTCTTTTTTGATGGGTACTACAGGCTGGACATCGGCTTCATGTTGAAAAACTGAACCGGAAATGGATGGCAATACTACAGATACCTTGCTTTTAATAGAAAATGGGCTATAGTTTTTCTGCAGCTCACCCAAGAGCAGTTGTGCCGTCACAGCCAATTTTTCAGCATCTGCATGCTGGTCAAATTGTTCTTTTAGTTTATTTATCAAGGTGCCCACTCTTTCCATTGGAAGTAATACATTTGGGGGTTACCAATAGCAGGATCTGCTTAAAGTTACTAAACGTTTTCTTTTATCTTTTATTTTATCAAATGTTTATAGAACCTAATTTATCAGGAGAACGGAGGGGCTGGATAGAAGTTATCTGTGGCAGCATGTTCAGCGGAAAGACAGAAGAACTGATCAGGAGGCTTAAAAGGGCCAAAATTGCCAACCTGAAAGTAGAGATATTCAAACCTGCCATTGACATACGCTACGATGAAACAAAAGTGGTTAGTCATGATGCCAATACCATCCACTCAACCCCAATTGATAACTCGCAAACCATACTGCTGCTTGCCGAAGGAGTAGACGTAGTTGGCATTGATGAGGCACAGTTTTTTGATGATGAGATCATGCATGTTTGCGAAGTACTTGCTTTAAGGGGTGTAAGGGTAATTGTGGCAGGACTTGATATGGATTATTTAGGGAAGCCTTTCGGACAAATGCCTAATCTCCTTTCCATTGCTGATTATATTACCAAGCTGCATGCGATCTGTATGAAATGCGGCAATATTGCCAATATTTCATATCGAAAAACCAACCAGGAAGGCCAGGTATTGTTGGGCGAAAAAGATACATACGAACCAAGATGCCGCAAGTGTTACCATGAAAAATAAGCGCCGCATAATATCACTCGTACAAAAAGACTTGTTGCTCGAAACCCGTCAGCAGTATACATTGTACGGCATTTTATTGTACGTGGCAGCAACCATATTCGTAGTGTACTTATCCATGGGGCAGCCGGAAGATAAAGTATGGAACGGCCTGTTCTGGATTATCCAGTTATTTGTTTGCGTTAATGCGGTAGCCAAAAGTTTTTTGCAGGAAGGCAGGGGAAGGATGCTATATTTTTACTCCATTGCAGGTGCAAGGGATTTTGTGTTAGCCAAGCTTTTTTTTAATGCAGTACTCATGATCGTAATGAGTATACTAAGCCTCGCAGTTTTTGGTTTGTTATTAGGCAATCCTTTGGAAAATGGCCTGCAGTTTGTCTTCATTACCTGCCTTGGCGGGGTTAGCCTCAGCCTTGTATTTACCTTCCTGGCAGCCATTGCGGCCAAGGCACAACAACAATCGGCATTGATGGCTATTATGGGTTTCCCCATCATTATTCCACAGTTATTGTTATTGATGAAAATCTCCTCTTCCGCTTTTTCTTCAGTGATACAGGCCGGCTGGTGGCAAATGGTATTTGTATTAATCGGATTCGATATTATGGTAATAGCACTCGCCGTTATCCTTTTCCCTTTTCTCTGGAAAGATTAATAAAATTGCTTGCACAATCAACGAACCATACAGGCTTCGTTAACATTTCCTTCTGTTACTAAAAGCGCAGGTGCCTTACCGTTTGCCCTTTATTAATCAGTTGTTTTAATGAATCAATACCGATCTTCAAATGATTCTGAACAAACTCAGATGTCACTTTTTTATCACTTGCTTCTGTTTTAACTCCATCCGGAATCATAGGTTGGTCGCTTACCAATAATAAAGCACCTGTTGGCATTTTATTATAAAAACCTACCGTGAATATGGTAGCTGTTTCCATATCAATGGCATAAGCCCGCACTTTTGTTAAATAATTTTTGAATTCTTCATCATGTTCCCAAACACGGCGGTTGGTGGTATAAACAGTACCAGTCCAGTAATCCACATTATAATCACGGATAGTGGTAGATATCGCCTTCTGCAACGCAAACGCCGGCATTGCCGGAACCTCGGGAGGAAAATAGTCATTGGAAGTTCCTTCTCCCCTAATAGCTGCTATAGGTAAGATAAGGTCACCTAATTTATTCCGGCGTTTCAATCCCCCGCATTTTCCTAAAAACAGAACAGCTTCCGGCTCAATAGCGGTTAGCAGGTCCATTACGGTAGCTGCACCAGGACTACCCATACCGAAATTAATAATGGTAATGCCGTTGGCTGTTGCGCACTGCATGGGCCTGTCTGCACCTACCACTTTTACCTTGTTCCATTTGGCAAACAGGGTTACATAATTACTGAAATTAGTAAGTAGGATAAACTTTCCGAAATTCTCTAATTTTTCCCCTGTATATCGCGGAAGCCAGTTGTTTACAATCTCTTGTTTTGTTTTCATATGCTTTTATTTTGTCAATACACAAAAAGTACCTTTGAAAAACTTAATTGGCTAAATTACAAAAAATCGCCGCCGCAAACAAGCCTTATGATCAAAATCAATTATCCGCACTACGATTTCCGCATAAAAGAGGAAGATGGCAGGGAGGTAATCTTTGACGATAGTAGAAAGCAATGGGTGCGCTTAACACCGGAGGAATGGGTGCGACAAAACATATTGCAATACATTGTACAGGTAAAAAAATACCCGGTTTCACTCATAGCTGTTGAAAAAGAAATTTCATTGGGTGAATTAAAAAAACGTTTCGATATATTGGTATATAAAGAGGCAAAACCATGGATGATCATTGAATGTAAGGAAATGAAAGTTGCATTGAATGGGGCCGTATTGAAACAAATACTCAATTACAACATCACACTGCAGGCAGCATATCTCATCATCACAAATGGAACAGAAACCTGTGGATTTGCATTAGAGAATGGAACAGCGCAACCGCTTGAACAATTACCTGATTTTTAAATCGCCTTACTTGCGCCTTTGAAAGAAAAATGCTTACCAGGGCTCAAGTAAGTATCCATCTAACCTACATCTTTATACCTGCTAACTTCAAATATAAAATGCGGGACCATCCTCTTAGCCTGCTTTCTTTTTTTATGCCCGTTTATTGTATACGGGCTGATACTGAACATTGATAAATCAGATACGGCAGATTACATTAACAAAACCAAAACCGATTGTAATGTCAATACCGGCCTGGAAGTAGATAAACAACAGATCACACTTTGGGATGCGACCAATACGGCAGAGTTCATGCTGCAAAAGAACAAAGAGTTGTTTATCTTGGCAGGCAGTTACCGGTTTACTTATAATGGCCCCGATGATATTTTAAATGCCGGTTTTATTCATTTGCGTTACCGCCATAATTATAAAAATAAATTCCAGCCGGAAAGCTTCCTGCAATACCAGTGGGATAATATAAGGGGATTGGTTTACCGCGCTTTAACCGGCATGAACCTCCGGTAAAATTTCTGGAGAGGTGATCGATGAGATATCAATGCGGGACTGGGACTAATATATGAAGAAGAAAAATGGAACTATGACGGCGTAAATACGGCCTTACTCCTGGTTAACTCAACACCTGTCATTAACCGTTTTATCAAAATTAATTCATACGTGCGTTTAGACTGGAAAGCCAGTGCCTACACTAATGTAGCTATCAATATCCTTTTACAAATCCGGCCAACTATTTTCAAACCACGTATAGTCCCACACATCCAATGGAATATCAGTGCAGGCAAACATATTGGTTTCAGGCTAAGCTTTTCAGGTATTTATGATGAATCGCCGGTGGTACCCATCAACAAGTTTTATTACAGTATCTCCAGTAGTATTCAATTGAAGTTTTAGTGAGTAGTGAATGGTGATTTGTGAATGTTTAGTAGTTTACTTCCTCACCATTCACAAATCACCATTGCCCTGCTATGGGAAAATGCCCAGTTCAGCATACGAGGTACCCACTTTATTAATGGCGCAAACATAAGCTGCGGTCCGCATATCGGGAATTTCAGGGTTGCTTTTCCATATCTCCATAATTTCACGGGTAGCCGTAATCATGGTTTCTTCCAATCCACTGTGAACGAGGTCTACTTCTTCCGGTCCGTGCATGATGAACCTGCGTTCAGAGTCGGTTACTTTTTTATCGGTCAGTGTTTCTATCTGCGATAAAATATGGCTGTTCATATTTTCAGTAAATCTTTTCTCCATCCGTCCGTAACGAACATGGCTAAGATTTTTTAACCACTCGAAATAAGATACAGTAACCCCACCGGCGTTCAGGTACATATCAGGTACCACCAACACCCCTTTCGCAATTAATATCTCATCAGCTTCCGGCGTTAATGGACCATTTGCTGCTTCACCTATGATCTTTGCTTTTATTTTTGTGGCATTGGTTCCGTTAATCACATTTTCCAATGCTGCGGGTATTAAAATATCACAATCAAGTTCTAATGCATCGTTACTGTTAGCTAGATTGGTGGCACCCGGAAAATTAAGGATAGAGCCGGTGGCTTTGCGGTGTTGAAATACTTCTTCTTCATTTAAACCATCCGCTTTATAAATAGATCCTTCATATTCTGCAATACCCACAACGATCGAACCATGTTCGCGAAAAAATTTGGCACTATGGTAACCCACATTACCCAAACCCTGTACCACTATTTTTTTGCCTTCCACACCAATGCTCAATCCCAAACGCTCCATTACATCGGTCATATTACAAACTTCGCGGATACCGAAGAATACACCCAACCCGGTTGCTTCTTTACGTCCGCGGACGCCGCCCTGGGTTATGGGCTTACCTGTAACACAACCTGCAGCATCAATCTCGCCCGGTTTTAATGAGGTATAGGTGTCAACGATCCATGCCATTTCCCTTTCACCGGTTCCATAATCAGGTGCAGGAACATCGATGCCAGGACCGATAAAATTTTTCTTCACCAATTCGCTGGTGTAACGGCGTGTAATCTTTTCCAGTTCATATACACTGTGTTTTCTGGGGTTGATCTTGATGCCACCTTTACCACCACCAAATGGTACATTTACAATAGCACATTTATATGTCATCAATGAAGCAAGTGCCATCACTTCATCCTGGTTCACTTCATCGCTGAAACGGATACCGCCTTTGCACGGCGATTTGTGTTGTGAGTGTTGCACACGGTAGGCTTCAATTACTTCAATGCGGCCATCATCCATTTTCACCGGGAAACGCATACTGTAAATACTATTACAGGCTTTTATCTGTTCCAGGATACCTTTTTCCCACTTGGTAAATTTAGAAGCCTTATCAAAGCTTTTTTCAACGCTTTTAAAAAAACTATACGGTTGTTGACTTGACATGAGCTATTCGTTTAAATGTTTATTTTTTATTTTTATTTGCCAGGCAGTTCACCTGCTATTGAGTATCCGTTGCTTCTCACAATTGTGCAGTTAATTCATTGATTGGTTTTTGAAATCGTGGGTAGTGAGTTAAGAATTGCCTACTCACGATTCACGATTTTTTCTCCAGCTTACTTATTTTTCTGTCCAGGTTAAATACATATAAAAACAATCCTAATAAAATCGTTACCACAACTGCCACCACTACATATATTTTTCCATTACTGCGCATGGTATCCATGGTATCCACAGGTTCAACTGTTGCTGATTGTGCCTGAACAGCAATACTTATAATGGCCATCACCAGCACACTGATAATTTTTTTTACCTTATTCATTTGCCAGTTTTTTTTGGTGAATCATCTCTACCCTGATACGCAAAGTAGTTATCCATACGGCCAGTAATGTCCAGCCGATAAAAGCAGGATACATAACCGTTCTCATGGCATTGCTGGTATCTTTCGGATTCAATCCTGGGTTGCCTTCGCTTCCCTGTCCGCCCGGGTGAAGGCTTTCTGTCAATCTCGGCAGTATCCAAATGGTAGGAAACAACATGAAGAAAGCGAAAATATTATATACGGCTCCAATCCTTGCCTGTTTTTCTTCATCATGCAAACTGCCTTTCAAAACAAAATAAGCGAAATAAATAAGAAGGGCAATCGCTGTGCCATTTTGCTTGGCATCACCACTCCAGGGTTTACCCCATTGGTAATTGGCCCATATCATACCGGTAATCAAACCCAGTATCCCCAGGAAAGTTCCTGTTCTGGCAAATTCAGTTGAATAGATATCATCAACAGGATTCAGGTTTCGCAAATATTTTACAGCATATAACACCGAAACGGTAAAACATACCATCATAGCAATCCACATCGGTACATGAAAAAAAAGGTTCCGAATAGTTTCTTTTAAAGGAACACCGGGCGGGGATGGCACTTCAACAAAGAAGCCGTATGAGCAGGTATATATCAGTAAAACAAAACTTAGTAACTTCCACCAGGATTGTCGAATCATATTCTGCTTTTTTCAGTCAAATTCTGTCGCACATCTCCAGGCTAACAACTGTAAGCGCAAAAATAGGTGAAAGGCACGCAATAATATCAATGATTTTGTAAAAATTACCTGTTAAAAACCCAATTTCAAAATCGTGTAAACCTGTTTATCAATAAGGAAGTTTACGCACGTTAAATTCAAAAAAATCTAAATTACATTTAACTATGGCACTCCCCCTACTGCATATAAAAAACCTTTCTGTGGATTTTTATACTGATGGGGCCAGAACAAGCGCATTACGAAATATTGACATATCTGTCCGTCGGGGCGAGATTTTTGCTATTGTGGGCGAGTCGGGATCCGGAAAATCGGTAACTTCTTTATCCATTTTGCAACTATTACCAACCCCTCCGGCAGTTTATCGCTCGGGAGAGATATTATTAACAGTTGCTGATAAGACCATAGATATTTTAAAGGTTCCGCGCGAAAAACTGCAATCGATCCGGGGCAACCAGGTAGCCATGATCTTTCAGGAACCGATGAGTTCATTAAACCCGGTTTTAACCTGTGGCTTCCAGGTAATGGAAGCCATCAGGCAACACAGTTCGATTGCACAAGCTGAAGCCAAAGCCCGCACCATTGCTCTTTTTGACAAAGTAAGGTTCCCCGATCCACCGGCGATGTTCCACAGGTATCCACACCAGTTAAGTGGCGGCCAGAAACAAAGGGTCATGATTGCTATGGCCATGAGTTGCGAACCATCTTTATTAATCTGCGACGAACCGACTACTGCATTAGACGTAACCGTGCAAAAAAATATCCTTCAACTGATCCGTGAGTTACAGATACAAAACAATATGGGTGTAATTTTTATCACCCACGACCTCAGTGTAGTAGCCGAAATAGCCGATCGCGTAGCAGTTATGTATAAGGGCAGGATAGTGGAACAAAATTCTGCTAAACAAATATTTAATTATCCCCAGCACCCTTATACCAAAGCCCTGTTGGCCTGCCGGCCTCTGTTACACGAAAAAGGAGAAAGGTTACCGGTAGTGAGTGATTTTATGGAAGTGGATGGTAGAGAAATTATTGAAAAGTTAGGCGTTACAGGGCTGGGGATTGGGGTTAATGCTACACAACATTTACCCACACCATCCCGCACAATCTTAACTGTAGAAAATTTAAAAGTTTATTTTCCCACCAAAAAAACAATCCTGGGAAAAGTTACTGCCTACACTAAAGCCGTGGACAATGTAAGCTTCGATGTGTACGAAGGCGAAACACTCGGACTTGTTGGTGAATCGGGTTGTGGGAAGAGTACATTGGGCAGGGCCATTCTCCGGTTAATAAAACCAACTTCGGGCAGCATTCACTATAAAGGGCTAGACCTTTTACACACAGCACCAAAAACACTCAAATCCCTGCGAAAAGATATACAGATCATTTTTCAGGATCCGTATTCTTCTTTAAACCCAAGGATGACGATTGGGGATGCCATCGCAGAACCTTTACAGGTGCATCGATTATGCAAAACAAAAAAAGAGCGTAAAGATAAAGTGATAGCGTTACTGAAAAAAGTGAATCTAACTCCTGAACATTACCATCGTTACCCCCACGAGTTAAGTGGTGGTCAGCGCCAACGGATTGTTATTGCCCGGGCACTGGCTTTGCAACCTTCTTTTATTATTTGTGATGAAAGTGTTTCAGCACTTGATGTAAGTGTTCAGGCGCAGGTATTAAATTTATTGAACGATTTAAAAAAGGAATTTGGATTTACTGCAATTTTTATTTCGCATGACTTGTCTGTAGTCCGCTACATCAGCGACCGCATCATGGTGATGAATAAGGGCCGGATTGAAGAAATAGGCAGTGCAGAACAGGTATATAATCACCCGAAAACGGAGTATACCCGGAACCTGATCACTTCCATTCCGAAAGGTATTTTATAGAGATATCCACATAATAATCAACCTATTATGTGGCAAATTGGCGTATTGCCTTGGTTACCTTACCTTTGCCGACTTCTGAAATTCATGCCGTAACATGAAGTTAGTACCTCCCGCCTTTGGCGTGTATACAACTGAATGTGGCTATCATCTAAAACAAGATTAGACACATGAAATTATCACAATTCAAGTTTGACCTTCCACTTAACCTGATTGCCCAGAACCCAACCAAAAGAAGGGAAGATAGCCGAATGATGGTTGTTGACCGTAAGAGCGGGCATATGGAGAACAAACATTTCCGCGACATCTTAGAGTATTATGATGATAAGGATGTTTTTGTAGTAAACAACACAAAAGTATTTCCGGCAAGGATGTATGGCCGTAAAGAAAAGACCGGGGCCAAGATCGAAGTTTTCCTGCTTCGTGAACTGAATAAACCCAATCGTTTATGGGATGTAATTGTTGATCCCGCAAGAAAAATACGTGTGGGAAATAAATTATACTTTGGCGAAAATGAAGAATTGGTAGCTGAAGTAATTGACAATACCACCAGCCGTGGCCGTACCATTCGTTTTTTATGGGATGATGATGATGAGAGTTTTAAAAAAATGCTGGAACTTTTAGGTGAAACACCTTTACCAAAATACATCAAGCGCAAGCCTGATGAAGAAGATAAAGAACGTTACCAGACAGTTTATGCCAAACATGAAGGTGCCGTTGCTGCCCCTACTGCTGGTTTACACTTTAGTAAGGAATTGATTAAGCGTTGTGAAATTCAGGGTATCCGTTTTGCAGAAGTTACCTTGCATACCGGCCTGGGTACCTTCCGCCCAATTGAAGTGGAAGACCTGAGTAAACATAAGATGGATGCTGAATATTACGCGATTGACGAACAGGCCTGCAGCATCGTAAACAAAGCAAAAGAAACCGGCCACCGCATCTGTTCTATCGGTACCACAACCATGCGTGCCATGGAAAGCAGTTTTACCGCTCAAAAATTATTAAAACCAAGCGAAGGCTGGACCAATCACTTTATTCACCCGCCGTATAAATTTAATGTGGCTGACAGCCTGGTTACCAATTTTCATTTGCCCAAGACGAGTTTACTCATCATGACCTGTGCATTTGCCGGTTATGACCTGGCTATGGAAGCTTACAAAAAAGCCATTAAGGATAAATACCGTTTCTTCAGTTATGGAGATGCGTTGTTGATTGTTTAATGACCCATACCTATTTATCTAAAGCCTCAACTTACCGGTTGAGGCTTTAATTTTTTTTGGAGGCGGCCAATAGTCAAATGGTAACATGGAAGCTATTTTTTCTGACCATGCCCAATAGCCTGAGGAAATAAGGTCTATCCCCTGAAAATAACTTCCGTTCGCCAATACCACCAATGGTTTCCGGGAACTTAAAAAAATATCCGATGTAATCGGGCCTTTACTAACAGAACGTAAAGCCGATCTTCCGTATTCATCAGGAAACATTTTAGCAGGGTACCGAACCTGTAAATGATCTGTAAATTTCAATCCGGCAGTAATAGTATCTATAGCATACGCTATACTGTCGCCCAGTAAAATTTTATTGATCAGCACACTCATCTCATCGGGTTGCTGTATTACTTTACGATAGTATGCAGCAGAATCTTCATTCTTTATACCCATATTTTTTGTACTAACAAAAGTTTTTCTTTCTTCTACAGACTTAGCGAATTGAGATTGATAGATTGCTTGCACACGTTTTTTTTCTGCTTCAGATAACACAATCAGTTTCCTGATTTCAAAGCCTCCCTCAGTCAACCGATTGCGGTAAACACAACGCATGAAATGCATCATTGATCCGAAATAAGCATCTTCCCTGTTGAGCATCCATCGTTTTTTTACGCCGCTACGCCCTGTTTCCATTTCTTCAAAGAGCGGGTAACCCTGGTAATAAAACATCTTGGTGGTAAAATTATATTCGAATTTTATGAGTTCGTATTTTATAGTATAGCCGAGTGCTTTATTTTCAATCACTATCCGGTCGTCTGTAAATGCTTTCAGTGTGTTTTGCTTTTTGTTAAACCTAAATTTAACCATCTTGTGGTTGAGCAATTTACAATCGGTTGCAAATGCAGAACTACCAATAAAATTTTCTATGAAAAAAGACCCCCACTTATCCCACCCATTTTTTTCATATGGCTCAACAGTCACTTCCTGTAATTCATTTATTTTAGGTTTTAAAACTACTTCCAGGTTAGCGGGTAAATGATTGGATTCCAGGGTAATAATATAGGTTTCATATCCAATAAAAGAAATAATCAGATCGAACCTGCCTTCAGGAAACCGGTTAAAGCTAAAAGTGCCGTTCCTATCTGAAATAGTTCTTACAGAGGTATTACTTAAAAATACATTGGCTGAAATAACAGGTTGATGGGTATCAGAAGTAATGATGTTTCCTTTAAGCGTCTGCTGACCGAAAGAAATCATACCCGGGAATAAACCAATCACTAAAACAAAATAAAGTTTTGGCATATAGTATGGTTTCAGTTATAGAAGGTAAGGACTCCCTTTTCAAATAAAAACCGCTGAAAAATCCAGCGGTCAATAGGTTTGCTATTATCAAATCATCTAATTGAAGATGTTTTCAGTATCTTCCTCCAGCACAAGATATTTTTTTCTGCCGATAGTCAGATAATACAGCATGTAAACCAAAACAAGCCCGAATGCAAGTACCTGTAACCACAAAAATTCAGGGGGTTTGGCTATATGGGCCACCTTCATAATGAACCCTGATAATAAAACGATAACAAAAGCAATGATAACAATCGCATAATATTTCATTCCTGATTTTACTTTAAGGAATTTAGTCTCACCTTCATTGAGCTGAAGGTTTACTTCACTGCTGCTGCACCAATCAATTTTGCATTGCATTTTATGTAACCCCGAGGCTATCACGAACTCCTCAGAACTGCCGTTTGTTATTTTACCAAGTTCTACATCGTCAATAAAAAATTTAATCCCTCGGGCTTTGTTTACCAATTCACTTTTCCTGTTCAGAATAATTTTAGCAGCCATAATTTTATTTTTATAACCCGAACAATCCTTTATTTAGCAACTGTAAGGTTTTTGTTTTATACGAACTTGGCACCAACAATGAAATATTATGCGGACTTCCGCCATAACTAACCATGGTAACCGGGATTTCTTTGATTGAATCGAAAAGTTTCTGCAATACGTCGTCCGTTTGTGCTATCTCGTTTCCTACAATAGATACAATGGTTTGGTCTTTTTCCACATCAACAGAGCCGAATGGCTCCAGTTCTTTCACGATCTGTTTTAAAGACACATCGGTATCGATCGTTACCGAAACCGCTACTTCAGAGGTAGTAATCATATCAATTGATGTATGGTATTTCTCAAACACCTCAAATACCTTTCTTAAAAACCCATAGGCCAGTAACATGCGGCTACTTTTAATCTTGATGGCTATGATGCCATCTTTAGCTGCCACTGCTTTCACACCTACACTACCCGCTTCTTTGGTAATTACCGTGCCAGCGGCTTCAGGCTGCATTGTATTCAGTAATTTAACAGGTACATTTTCCTGTTGCGCCGGCCAGATACAAGTAGGGTGAAGTATCTTGGCACCGAAGTAAGCCAGCTCGGCCGCTTCATCGAAACTTAGTTGCTTAATGGCAATGGTTTTGTCAACAATACGCGGATCGTTGTTATGCATGCCATCAATATCCGTCCATATTTCGCATACTATTGCTTTTATGGCTGCGGCAATCAAAGAGGCGGTATAATCGCTTCCCCCACGTTTTAGATTATCTACTTCGCCTTTTGAATTGCGACAGATATATCCCTGTGTAACGAATAATTTTTTCTGGCTGTTTTGTTGCAATAACTGGCTGAGTTTTATCTTGATACTTCCCAACTGCGGTTCTTCATTAGCATCAATGGTCATAAATTCCAATGCAGGCAGCAGCATATGATCAATATCCTGTTCTTCGAGATACACTGAAAAGAGTTTGGTGCTCATCAATTCACCCTGCGCAAGGATATCTTTATTCAGTGCCTCACTAAAAGAAATACGGAGTATGATATTCAGAAATTCAAAATGCTCTGAAACAAGGTCATTTGCTTTTACCCTTGTAGCATTCTGTTTTACCAGATCAAGTACAAAACTGCGGTAATGCTCTTCCAGTTTATTTATCTTTTGTTTGCCACCCTCACGATCGCCATTGGCTAAACATTTACTGATTTCTACCAATGCATTTGTCGTTCCGCTTAAAGCACTTAATACGACAATTGTTGGTTCACCGCCTTTGGTGATCAATTGTGATACCTGGTGCATACGTTCAGGCTTACCCACACTGGTGCCGCCAAACTTCATTACTTTCATGTGAAACCCCCTCCCCGATTTTTATTGATGAATTAATTGAAATGCAAATGTACAGTCTGGAACCAAATTACTCCAGAAGTATTTTATTAACGAATGTTAGCCTGACAGCGGATACCATTAACTTTATTACAATTTAAACAACATGATCATGATTAGATATTCAGTTTTTATACTTGTCTTTCTATTGAGTGGTTTACCTATCATTAAAACCTATGCTCAACCAGATTCCAGCCATTTTTATCGTGCTTCCGATGGTACAAATATTTATTATGAAGTAAAAGGGAAAGGCTTTCCGGTTGTTTTAGTTCACGGATTTATTGTAAACGCAACTACCTGGAAGAAGTCGCCATTGTATCTTGATCTTTTGAAAAATGGTTACCAAGTAATCATCATGGACCTGCGTGGAAACGGAAAATCAGATAAACCACATACCTCACAAGCCTATGAAAACGATGTCCAGGCAAAAGATATTATGGGCATTGTTACTGAATTAGGTATCAAAAAATATGATGCAATCGGATACTCAAGGGGGTCGATCATCGCAGCGCGCTTATTGGTCTTGGATAAACGTGTGCATAAAACCATACTTGGTGGAATGGGTGCTGAATTTACTAACCCTGAATGGCCTAGACGTATTATGTTTTACCATGCATTAATGGGTGATAGTGTACCTGAATTAAAAACGATGGTGCAAAATGTGCAGAAATCCGGACTTGATCAGCTGGCCCTCGCCTATCAACAGAAAGAACAACCCGCTACTTCAAAAAAGGCCCTGCTCAAAGTAAAAAAAGATGTGCTTGTCATTTGTGGCGATCATGATCAAGACAATGGTTTGGGAACAGAACTAGCGGCCTTAATTCCCAAAGCAAAATTTATAGAAGTTCCCGGTGACCATAATCATGCAGCATCTACTCAGGAATTTGCCAATGAAGCATTAGCTTTTATAAAGAAATAAATTAAAGGGCTACTTGTAAGGATTTATAAAATAAGTCCGAATTTTTTTGCTACCAGTTGTAAATCTTCTGCAACAGATTCTACAACAGGAATACCTTCTGATTTCCGCATATGCTCCGCTTCCCGTTCAGGATCACCGGGTATCAATACCTTATCAAACCCTTCAGCCGGTTTAGCCGATCTAAATCTTTGTATCCAGTTATCCATATGCTCTTTAAACTCTTCAGCCGGCCGGAAGGCATCTATTCGCATGGCACCAAAAAAATGTCCCAGCCCTTTACCCGGCATATTTTCCGGCATAGGCACATAAGCAGGAAAGGGTGGTGCCCAGGGGCCATAAGATGCACCACTAAGGACTGCTGAAAAAATATCAACAATACTTCCCAATGCATAACCTTTATGACTGCCATGCTCCCTATCGCTTCCCAATGGAAGTAATGCTCCCTGTTTTTTTAAAATATTTGCATCAGTTGATGGCTGCCCTTCCTTATCCTGCACCCAGCCTGAAGGTGTATCCGCGTTTTTTCTTTGTAATATTTCTAATTTACCATTCGCAGCTGTGGTTGTTGCAAAATCAGCAACAAAAGCGGGTTGTTCTTTTGCAGGAATCGCTACCGCTATCGGATTGGTGCCTAACATCCTCTCTATCGAAAAAGTTGGGGCAACAAGGGCACTGGCATTCGTCATAGCCATACCGATCATATCATGTTCCAAAGCCATCATAGCGTGGTGGCCGGCTATACCAAAATGATTGGTATTACGTACGCTCACCCATCCGGTACCTACATTTTTTGCTTTTTCAATAGCCACCTGCATCGCAAAAGGAGCTATTACCAATCCAAATCCTGCATCCCCATCCACCACTGCGGTAGAAGGTGTTTGATGAACGATTTGAATATCTGGTGTGGCATTTATCCTGTTCGCTTCCCATAAACGGATGTAGCCGCTTAACCGGGCCACACCATGACTATCAATCCCCCGAAGATCTGCCGCAATTAACCCTAAAGATGCCGTATTCGCATGCTCATTGGAGCAGCCCATACTTTTAAAGACCTTATAAGTGAATTGATATAATTGATCGTAAGAATACAATGCCACGGCAACAATGATTTTAAATAGAAAAGATAAAACTAACCTGCACAATATAATCTGTTTGATGTAATCAATGTTAATAGCAGTCGCTCGGCTTAGCCAAGTGACTAATATTAATTGTCCTCCGGCCAAATACTAATACTCAAATATCCATAATAGAAACAGGCGATCTTGTATTAGCAGTGCTATACCACCAATGTTCGGGATCAGTCATTCATCCGGCTTTCACAGGATTAAAGTGGATATAGTTCCTTTTCTGTAATAGTATTTCAACAGTAAAGCAATCAATTGGATGATTGGTCTTTTGCCAAAAGATATTCTCATTATTTTGTTGTTGAAATTTGGCATTATATTTAAAAATAATTCTCATCCAGTCCCTCCTGCTTTCATAGTGGTTATTATAAATCATAGTCAAAATTTATTTGGCGATATGACTTTTAAAATCACGCAATAAGTAATTCAGTCTCCCATCTTTTTGTCCGGTCAACCAATGCATATGGTTACTCATGATTTCATACGCATACAATTCCAGGCCTTTATGTTGTTGACGGTACTGTATATTTTTTATAACCTATTCACAATAATTCCAACGCGTAAATGCATCTACTCAACCAACTACTGTTAGGATTACAAAGAAAACAGCATCATAATTGGCTTTGCGTAGTTCACTCATATCCGCAGGTTTTGGCGGTGGGCGCCAAGTTATCATATTTAGTCGGCAGGGCTGAGCCAATATTACTGCGTATTTATACTTAATTTTATATCATGAAACACGTTTGTATTCTCATTGCCTGTATGCTTGCGTATACCTGCACGTACGCACAATTATCCAGGGATTCCATCAGTACAGATTTTGTATTATACCAGCGGCGTATAGACTTTGATAAGAATATGCGCGACCGGACCATTACTGCCACCTTCGCACAACCATTAGATAGTAATAATGAAGAAAAATACAGGGAAGCCTGCTGGGCCATTTCACAATTTCTTTTTCGGTCGGCGGAGATAGAAAAAGGGTTTCATACACTTTTCGATCAATATGCATCTTTGGAAACAAGTACCAGTAGGGCTTTACTGGAGGCAGTCTATGGAAGTTATCCAACAGAATATCAAAAAGAAATACAGCAACTGATTCAGGCCGAAAAAGTACCGAAATTATTTGCTATGGAGGCCGTATACCTTTTTAGAATAGATCATGGCATTACAAACAGTAACGCGCTGCGGAAGTTGTTAAATCAACAATTCACCAATTGTAGCGGACAGGTTTTATTGGCCGAATTAGAGAGTTATTTATTACAGCATACAACTTTGGTTTCGCAATCAATACCGAATCTACTATTATTATTCCTTTATCAAAAAAAGATGGGGCAGAAAATAGTCTATTCGTTTCAGCGATGGAACAGGGATTATCCCGGGCTGGCCATCATTCAGAATGCAGATGGCCTTTTTTGCAAAGATAGCCATGGGAAATTGCTGGTATTCGAGCAGTTGGCAAGATCAGCTTCCGACCTCCCATACTTTATCACCAACGGCAGTACCCCACAAGGCATATACAGTATCCAGGGGATTGATGTATCGCATAATAATTTTATTGGTCCTACGCCCAATATTCAGTTGGTTATGCCAAATGAAGCTGATAGCCTGTTTTGGCATACGCCTTATGATTCTTTAAAAGATCCCTTAAGCAATTACCTTGACCTTTTACCCGAATCATGGCGTTCTTACCCGCCTATTACAGAATCATTTTTTGCGGGAAAGGCAGGGCGTACCGAAATCATTGCACACGGCACAACCATTGACCCTGACTATTTTAAAGACAAACCTTTCTACCCACTTATCCCGACTATGGGTTGTCTTTGCTCCAAAGAAACCTGGAATATTTTTAATGGAAAATTCCTGCAAAGCGAGCAGTTTAACCTCGCTAATAGTTTCCTCTCAACACCCGGCAACACGGGTTATTTAATGGTGATCAATCTTGATAATCAACAAAAAGAAGTGAGTAGGAACGAGTTAGAAAAGATGGTGCAAGCGTATGAGCAGCGGAAATAAATATTGTACAACAACCGGTCAAATACCTACCTTCTATTTTAGGCTGATGTTACCGAAATGATCTTTCTGAATAAAATCCCAAAACAGGATATGGTTATTCAACAAAAGCGAAAATTCCTTCCTTGTTAATGACCTTTGTGGATCATAATTTTTTAATCCAAGACTTTCGAATTCTTTGGCACTGATATCATTAATAATATAAGACCTGATAAACATTATTTTCCGGGCTTCCATTCCATTTTTATGGATGTATTGATTGACAGCATTTATCACTTTAACCAGGAAGGGGATGTTTGTCTTTTCATCACTACCCGCAAATAACTGGTTGGGAAATATAGTTGATAACCCGTTTCGGACCTCGTCTATATGCAAAGCAGAGTCAGGATAAAAGTAAGTTTTATTGGACCAGCCTATACTCTTCCCTACCCCTTTAATAATTCCCATTGTCCCAATTCGCTGTATGGCTTCCCATGCGGAGTCGTCCACTTTTACATCTACAAAAGGTTGCAGGTAACATTTATTTTTCAGCAATTCATTCTGGATTATGTTTACTTCTATCAGCTTAGGGTCTTTCTTTTCCACGATACTTTTAGCTGCCAATATTCCTGCTGCCTGCCCTGCTAACAATACCACAGGTTGTAAACGGGTGGTGCCATTGGCAATATTACTTACAGATATCCCTTTTTCACAAACAATCAATCCCTGGATATTTTTGGGTAGCAATGCGCCAATAGGAATAGAAAAAGAGGGTATCTGCGGAAATGGTATGTGTACTACTTTACCGGGATATTGTGCGTGGTGATGGTCTACCGGGTAATCGCCAACAGCAATACCTGTTCTGTATAGATTATATTGATAAGGCGATTTAATATGATCGATATTTAAACGAACCACTCCCTTTACTCTCCTGCCTTCGCGGTTATACGGCATGAATGCCATACCATGGTCCATTTCATCTTCTGCCAAACCAATGTGTTTTTGTTTTAATGCTGTTTGTAAAAAATAAATGAATCCAAGGGTTTGGTTTTTTGCTTTAGCATATTCCTTTTCACGTTCAAGTGGCTTCATTTCTACTGCAGCCAGATAAGAATCATTGCCATGCGCTGGCCAGTTAAGCATGTATTTATCTGCGGTTCCTTTTGCTACCCGCAGCTTGCCATAATCCAATACTTTTTGTGTATTGGCTGCATAGGGAGTGCCATTACAAGGAGCTTCATTAGTGCTGCAATAAAATTTAGCAGGATCATATCCTGGCGGAGCTTTAATCGTTTTATCAATGCCTTTGCCATAGTCCTGTAGAGTTGCCGCCCATGTCATGTCCTGTATGACATTAGTTTTACCAGGTGCTATTTTCTCTCCGCTTTGAGTACTATCCTCTGTACCCAAATCATACCCGGCACCAGCATTTGCAAACACATCTCCCAGATCGGTTGCATCCACGGTAACAATGGCTGTTACTTCCAGTTTTTCTCCTTTTTTATTTACAAATACTGCGCCGAGTATTTTATTTTCCTTTTTCAATACTTTCTCAAAATACCAACCATATATTACCTCTAAATTCTTTTCATTTGCTGCCCATGCTTTAAATATACTATCGCCTACATGCGGTTCAAAACAGGTTTCACTTACCCATCCTGCAAATAGATTTTTGGTTTTATAGTGTTTGTATAATGCCTGCCTGAATTCTTCCCAGATACCGCTATGGAGGTCGTTGTTGCCGTCGGTACAGCTTACCCCTGCTGCAGTAAGCATACCACCCAACCAGGGTGTTTGCTCTACCATCAATGTTTTTGCACCACTCCGGGCACTTTGAATACCGGCGGCCGTTCCACCTGTGCTCCCCCCAACAACCAATACTTCTGTATACATCTTTTTAACCTGTGCATTCAGTAAAGCAACAGCGGTAGCAAAATATAAAAGCAAACTGAGTTTTTTCATAACACTGGTTCTGATATCAATTAATCAACTAATGTGTCGTCTCATATCATCTTAAAAATAAAAGGAGAGGCTACTTAATCAGTGCATCTCCTTTTACTATATCAGGTTAATTTTTTTAAAACGGGAGGTCATCCAATGGTTCAGTCAACTCACCGGCAGACGGTCCTGTATTTGCCGGCTGGGCATACGCGGGGGCAGATTGGTAATTGCTTCCCCCCTCATTATTACCTCCACCTCCATCGGCACTTTTACTACCCAATAATTGTACACTGGCAATTCTTAAGTTTAAAGTTGCCCCATTTCGGCCATCCTGAGTAGTATACGTTCTTACATCCGGCTGCCCCTCAACAAATACCTGGGTTCCTTTTTTAAGATACGGCGCAACGGCTATTCGATCTGTCCAATAAGAACAATCCACCCAGGTAGTTTTGTCCTTCTGGTTACCCTGAGCATCTTTATAGCGTTCTGTGTGGGCCACAGTGAAATTGATCACATTCTTCCCGTTTACATTATTAACAATAGCATCTTTTCCAAGATTTCCGATTACTTGTAGCTTTATCATAAAATTCAATTTTGGTAAATATCGTAAAAATGGAATAACGGGAATTGCGTATTTATACCCCTTTTTTACAGTATAAATGTGGTATTCAGCTGCTAACAGTAAGGGCCTAGGCATAAACGGTGGACTCTTTCCCATCCACAAATCCTTATTTTCGCTTTTCGTAAGGTTCCAAGCCTTCTTAAACCCTTTCCACGCAAGCCTTTTCCCTCACTTGTTCTACTTTTGCTTTAAATAGATAATTTATGAGCCGTAAAGGGAAGGTACTGGTGGCAATGAGCGGTGGTATAGACAGTACCGTGGTAGCACTTATGCTGCACCAGGAAGGATATGAAGTGGTAGGCATCACCATGAAAACATGGGATTATGCCAGCAGTGGCAACAGCAACAAAGAAACGGGTTGTTGCAATATAGATTCATTTAACGATGCACGTCAGGCAGCCGTACACAATGGGTTTCCACATTTTATTCTGGATATAAGGGAAGAGTTTGGCGATTTTGTTATTGAAAACTTCGTGGACGAATACCTCGCTGGACGTACACCTAACCCTTGTGTTATGTGCAATACCCATATTAAATGGCGGGCCCTGTTAAAACGGGCCAATGCGCTGGATTGCGAATTTATTGCCACCGGTCATTATGGATCGGTTCGCCAGCATAATAACGGCCGTTATGTGATTAGTAAAGGATTGGACGAAACCAAGGACCAGAGTTATGTATTGTGGGGGCTGGACCAGGAATTGCTCAGCCGCACAATGTTACCATTAGGTGGATACCGTAAATCTGCTATCCGCCAAATGGCAATTGATTTGGGCTATCCAGAACTGGCTAAGAAAAGCGAAAGCTACGAGATATGTTTCGTGCCAGATAATGATTATCGGGGTTTCTTAAAGAGAAGGGTTGACGGATTAGAAGAGAAAGTAAATGGTGGTTGGTTTGTAGATAAATCCGGAAAGAGATTAGGTCAGCACAAAGGCTATCCCTTTTATACGGTGGGTCAGCGCAAAGGGTTAGAGATTGCCATGGGCCGGCCTGTATATGTAACATCCATTAATCCCGATACGAATACGGTTGTGTTGGGTGATGAAATTGATTTAGACCAGAATGATATGTTGATTGGCAAGATCAACTGGATGAAATATGATGGTATTACCGACGGCATGGAAGCCATTACCAAAATCCGTTACAAAGACAAAGGAGCCTTAAGCAACCTGTATTATTCCGACAACGGCATCCGCGCCCGTTTCTACGAAAATGTAAAAGGTATTGCACCCGGCCAAAGTGCTGTATTCTATGAAGGCGATGATGTGATTGGCGGAGGGATTATACAGAGAGGGGAACTTATCTTAACCTGAGGTAAAAGTTGAAAGGATTATTTAGAGTTAAGATAAAGTATTATTGAACTTCTATAACATTTTAAGGCTTATGCATGAATAAAGCTGCAAACATGGAATCCGCCCTCATATCATAGCCTTTCAATACTTCCATTTTTACTAATTCCATTCTATTATTTTCTTGAATCAATGCAACAACCTCTTCATTTTCCTTTTTAAAAACAGAGCAAGTTATATACAGCAGATATCCATTCGCAGCTACATATGGCATCAAATTAGCCACTATCTTTTTTTGCAAAGTGGAATATTCCAAAATCTTTTCCTTTGTAAAAAAATAAAGCTGTTCCGGCGTTCTGCCCCATGTACCGCTTCCACTACAGGGTACATCACAAAGTATTATGTTGAATACTGCGCTGGCAATTTCTGGATGCGTTTTTAATTTGGCATTTGTCAGGTCTGCAGTAAAAGATTGATATTTTTTTATCCCTGCTTTTTCAAATCTTTCTATCAGATTGCGTAAAATAACCGGGCGGATATCAGACACGGTTAACCGGATATCAGCTAACAGGTCATAAGCCAATAAAGATTTACCGCCACTGGCTGCACAGCAATCCCAAACCCGCAACACCGGCGATTCACTATTTACGATTGCAGAAAGAAATTCTGCTATCCGCTGTGAACTATAATCCTGTACGACCACTTCCTTATCCATATCGAGTATCGCATCCACTTTACTGGCATTGGGTAATGCCAAACAGTTTGTACCGATTTGTTGAAATGAGATTTGATGATTCGTTAATTTCTGTAAGACAGATGTTTGTTTGCATGGGCGGATACGCAGAAACAAATCAGGTTGAACAAGGTGGGATGCTGCAAAAGTTTCAGGGTCAATCCCATCACTTAACGCCACTCGCCACGGAAAAATATTATCAGGAGAAAAAGTTGGAAACAGCGAATGAATAAAATTTATCCTTACTTCAAGATCATTATCCCAATGAGAAAGCCATGACTTTTCATACAAAAGGGCCCAGTCGCCCGCTCTCTCATTACATAAAAAAAAGGCTATCCGCAATCTTTCTTCAGCAGGCTGTTCTTTCAATGCATGTCCTAAACGATAAAAACAATAACAGAGATGGGCAATCAGTTTTCTGTCCTTCGACCCGTGCTTTTTTTGTAGTGCAAAATACTGTTTCAGAAAGTATACCAATGGCATGGTTCCATCATATTTCCCGATCAATATAAGTGCTGTATTAAAATAAGATTGAAAACGCATACCACTGAACCGCTGAAGGTAGAATTAGTAAAAAACCTGTTGCAAAATAGCACCAGGTTCAAATATAAAGTTTTTGTAACGCTTCTTCAATAACTACTCCTTAACAGGGTTGGGGTGTATCATACTTCCAGCAAAGTCTTAACCGGATCTTTTCCAAACAATAATAATTCGGGGTTTTCTAATAATTCTTTTAGCCTTACCAGAAAGCTTACGCTTTCCCTTCCATCAATAATGCGATGGTCATAACTTAATGCGAGGTACATCATTGATCGGATAACTACCTGCCCGTTAATGGCCATCGGCCTTTCCTGTATTTTATGCATTCCCAAAATGGCACTTTGCGGGATATTGATAATGGGCGTACTCATTAAACTTCCAAATACACCGCCATTGGTAATGGTAAATGTTCCGCCCTGAAGGTCTTCTGCGGTAAGCTTACTGTCCCTTGCTTTACCGGCCAGTTCCACTACTTTTTTTTCAATCTCTGCCATACCCAGGCTTTCTACATTCCGAATAACAGGAACGGTTAAACCCCGGGGTGTACTTACGGCTATGCTGATATCGGCATAATCATGGTATAGTATCTGGTCGCCATCAAGATATGCATTCACAGATGGCCATTCACCCAAAGCAATCGCACAGGCTTTGCCAAAAAAACTCATGAACCCCAAGTTAACGCCATGTATCTCTTTGAATTTTTCTTTATACTGCTTACGCACCTCCATTATTTTTGTCATATCCACTTCATTAAAAGTGGTAAGCATAGCAGTCGTATTCTTTGATTCAACTAATCTCCTGCTGATGGTTTTACGTAGGCTGCTCATTTTTTCCTGGCGAACATTGCGGGTAAATAATTCATTACCGATAAATGCTTTTTTGCCAGGATTGGCTAATGCTTCCAACACATCATGTTTCATGATCTTTCCACCTATACCCGAAGCTTTAATGGCAGAGGTATCTACTTTCTTATCAGCTATAATAGCAGAAGCAACAGGCGTCGCTTTAATTTCGTTAGGCACAGCGATTACCTGAGCCTGGCTGCTTGCTGCTGTTGCAGGTTGCGGATTTAGCGTTGGGGTTTTATTTTCTACCTGTTTAGGTTTTTCTACAGTTGGTGCAGCTACAGGTTTTTCAGCTGTTTCATCTATTTGTGCTAATACATCCCCGATATGTAAGGTATCACCTTCTTTCGCTTGTGGTTTAAGGATACCCGCCTTTTCAGCATTCACTTCAAAAGTAGCTTTCTCACTTTCCAGTTCAGCAATCACTTCATCACGCTCTACCCAGTCGCCTTCTTTTTTCGTCCACTTTAGCAGCGTTACTTCACTTATGGATTCGCCGATGGTTGGCACTTTAATATCAATCATAAAAAATATTTCAGTCTGTGGTTTATCTGCTTTTGTTGTGGCTATTAACCGAATTAACGTGTAATTATTATCATTGTAAATTTAAACATTCACGATACCTAATTATGAATTACTTTATATATTAAATGCCGTTTCAATAATTTCTACCTGCTCCTGCATATGTACTTTGTGATAGCCTGTTGCGGTTGATGCACTTGCATTACGACTAATGACACCAAAATTAATTGCCTTTAGGTTCATTTGTAAAAATGCGGCCGCACCCATATTCAGCGGTTCTTCCTGCACCCAGAACCAGGTTGCTTTGCTATACTTTTTATGCATACCCTCCAATTGCTTGTATGGCAATGGATATATCTGTTCTAGGCGCACGATGGCAATATCCTTCCTGTTGTCTTTCTGTTGTTTGTCTGCCATTTCAAAATATAGTTTACCTGAGCACATCAATACTTTTTTCACTTGTGCGGCATCGTCAATGAAATGATCGTCTATCAATTCTTTAAATCCACCCTTGGTAAATTCATTTATATGGCTAAACGTGACCGGGTTACGCAGATTGGCTTTGGGTGAGAAATTAATCAATGGCTTGCGGAAACTCCAGGTCAGTTGCCTCCTGAAAGCATGGAACAAATTAGCTGCGGTGGTAATATTAGTAACCACCAGGTTCAACTCTGCACACATTTGTAAAAACCTTTCCATGCGGGCACTGCTATGTTCGGGTCCCTGGCCTTCGTATCCATGCGGCAATAACATTACCGCACCATTCTGACGTTGCCATTTTTGTTCACCTGCCGCAATGAATTGATCTATCATTGTTTGAGCACCGTTACAGAAATCGCCAAATTGTGCTTCCCATATTACCAGGGCATTGGGATTGGCCATAGCATATCCGTATTCAAAGCCCAGCACCCCATACTCACTCAATAATGAATTATAAATCCGGAATTTTTCCTGCTTTTCCTGAAAATGATTCAGGCGGTTATACCCTTTATTCGTATTCTCATCCCGCAGAATTGCATGGCGATGACTGAAAGTGCCACGCTGCACGTCCTGCCCGCTCATACGAACAATATTACCTTCAACAAGCAGTGAGCCATACGCCAGCAGTTCGGCGGTAGCCCAGTCTATTTTTTGTTCGGTGTCTAACAGTTTAATTTTCTCCTGTATTAATTTCTCCACTTTTTTAAGTGGTTGAAATTCTGCCGGCCATTGCATTAAGCTGTTGAAAAGCCTTTTTACTTCTTCTTCACTTATAGCTGTCGAAGGGGATACCTCAAAATCTTCGGCGGTTGCCTTACGCAAACTTTTCCAAGCCAATTCGGGTGATTGGTATTTATAAGGCAATGGATTTTGTTTAATCTCATCCAAACGTTCCTGCAAATCGGCCCAGAATTTCTTCTCCATATCCTTGGCCAGCTGTTGCGCATCCTCTTCTCCATTTTCGATCAGAAACTGTGTGTATATTTCTCTTGGATTTTGGTGCTTATCTATTAACGCATATAACTGCGGCTGGGTATATTTCGGATCATCTCCTTCGTTATGGCCATGCTTGCGGTAACATACCATATCAATAAAGATATCGCTATTAAACTCCTGGCGGAAACGGGTAGCTATTTCGGCACATTTTACTACTGCTTCTGCATCATCACCATTCACGTGTAAAACCGGTGCCTGTACCATCGCTGCAACAGATGTACAATAATCTGCACTTCTTGCATCATCAAAATCCGTTGTGAAACCGATTTGATTATTGATTACAAAATGGATAGTACCTCCAGTATAATAACCACGCAGATTACTCATCTGTAAAATTTCATACACAATACCCTGTCCGGCAACAGATGCGTCACCATGGATAAGTATAGGCAATATTTTATCGAAATCGCTTTGGTACAATACATCAGCCTTAGCCCTTGCAAACCCAACTACCACGGGATCTACTGCTTCGAGGTGTGAGGGATTAGGCATTAATTTTAAGTGCATGGTTTTATTATCAACCGTCTGTACCTCACTTCCGTATCCCATATGGTATTTTACATCGCCACTACCCATAGTTTGATCTATCGTGGCTGTTCCTTCAAATTCACTGAAGATCTGCTCATAGGTTTTACCCATGATATTTGCCAGTATATTCAAACGGCCACGGTGTGCCATACCTATTACCACTTCTTGTACATCATTATTAGCTGCTATGTTAATAATTGCATCAAGTGCCGCAATCGTGGTTTCGCCACCTTCGAGTGAAAATCTTTTCTGGCCGATGTATTTGGTGTGCAGGAATTTTTCAAACATCACACCCTCATTCAGTTTTTCAAGTATGCGTTTTTTCTGCTCTAAGCCAATCGGGTTTGAAAAATTCTTTTCCAACTCCGTTGTCAGCCAGTCTATTTTCTTTTGGTCGCTAATATATTTGAATTCAATGCCTACATGGTTGGCATAGGTATTTTCCAGATGGGCAAGTATCTTACGCAAACTACTGGCTCCTAATCCAACCAGGTTTCCTGCCTGGTAATTGGTATCCATATCTGCTTCTGATAGTCCAAAAAAAGATAGTTCCAGGTTAGCTCCGCGGTCTTTACGGGCACGGATAGGATTGGTTTTCGCCAGTAGATGGCCCTTATTCCGATATCCCAAAATAAGCCGATATACCCTTATCTCCTTCATCCAGTCTATTCCAGATAACTGTGCCGATGCAGCCTGTCCGTTTGTGACTGTTAGTCCATTGTTTACCGCAAAATCAAAGCCTTCGAAAAACTTCTTAAGGTCCTGATCCACAGTAGCCGGATCTTTCAAAAATTCATTGTATAAGCTTTCTATGTAAGCCGGGTGGGAGTTGGTGATATACGAAAAATCCTTCATTGGGCGGAATTGTGCTGCTTTGGGGCAAATTGTTGGCAAATATCGGTCATTGATGGCAGAAAATAAGCCAAAATCTGAGTGAAAATCTGAAAAATCGGCAAGTCAGAAATTCGTTAAGAACCCTGGTTTAAGTGATGAAAACTAGGATTGTAGGTATTTATGGTTTTGTTGCGTATGAAAATTTTGGTTTTTTTAAGTTTTTTCACTTTAAATTTCACTATTTCACTCCCAGTCCTTACCTTTGCCGTCCTGAAAAAAACAGAACATGGCAAATCACTCAGCTACTAAAAAAGACGTAAGACAATCAGCCAAACGTCGTGACCGTAATCGTTACTATGGTAAAACTACCCGTAACGCTATCCGTGAACTTAAAACCAATACCGATAAAAAAGTATACGGAGAACAGTTACCTGATGTAGTTTCTATGATTGATAAGCTGGCAAAACGTGGTATTATCCACAAAAATAAAGCCGCCAACCTAAAGAGTAAATTAACAAAGAAGGCAAACGCAGTAGTAGTAGCCTAAATTTTACGATTATAATTAGTTAAAAGCCAATCAGTATGCTGGTTGGCTTTTTTATGCCCTATTCTTTTCTGCTGCATTATCCAGGGTTACTGTAAACCGGTTAATGTCATTAGATATGGGAGTATAAGTAATGGTTCCTTTATGGATAGATATGAAACGGTTTACAATAGATAAGCCTAACCCATACCCTTTGGTTTTTAACGCATTGCCCCCCCTGAAAAAAGGGGTCATTATTTTATCCTTCTCATCAATAGGTAATTGTGTGCCGGTATTATCAAAATGAACAAATATGGCATACCCGTCAGATTCGAGTGTAATATTTACTTTTTGGTCTATAGAATAGATGTACGCATTTTTTATAAGATTGGTAAAAGCTGATTTCAGCAGGGTCTCATTGCCCCGGATAATATAATCATCATCATTTTCCGGAATGGATCCGAACATGATATCAACAATCAGGCTGGGAAGCATACGTTTGGCATGACTTACTGTATCATACACGATCTCATCTATACGCAAAAATGGCCAGTCCTGTATATAGCCCATGTTATCATACTGGGATAACAATAATAATGAGTTGGTCAATTCAATCATCTCCTGTTGTTCTTCTTTTAAAGAGATCAGTAAAGTTTTATACGCTCCTTCCGTCAATTTTTTATCCAGTGCCGATTCCGTTTGCGACAGCATGGTAGCCAAAGGGGTACGCAACTCATGCGAAGCATGGTACACGAAACTTTTTTGAAAATCAAATGCGCCGTCAAGCCTCTCCAGCATACCGTTAAAGTTGCGGGCTATATCATTAATTTCATCTTTTGTATCTGTAACTTCAATGCGTTGTGTGAGGTTTTGAAAAGTAGTTTTTTTCATTTGCAAACTCAATTTTGTTAACGGCATAAAAGCCTGCCGTACAAAAAAAAATGACATGAATGCAGTCAATATTAATCCGCCAACGAACACAAAAACAAGTATCAATTTAAGATTAGAAAGTTTTTGAAAGCCCGGTTTATCAAAACCGGCAGCTATGACGGCATTACCAGTATTAAAAACCGCAAGCCCCACATATTGGTAATTATTATCATCATACCAGTAATATTCTTTCTGTAGTTTGATCTTATCAAGCAATGCCTGATTTGTTGCAAAATGCAGGGTATCGGGGATCTTATTAATGATCTTTCCATCCCTATCAATTATTACCACCCTTTCATCATACACCGTACTATTGTGCAAAATAGAAATCAATATTTTTGATGCTATATCACTACGATTTGTGTTTTGTGAAGTGGTATTATAATACTGTACCCCTTCATTTTTTACCCGTTCATAAAAATTTGATTCTCTGTAATTATAATAGAGAAAATAAATAGTAACAGAAGAAATCAATAAAATAACAGCTACAAAGAAAGTAAACAGCAGGGCGAAACGTAATTTTAAATTCATGCAGGGCTGTTTATTTGATATAATAACCAAAGCCCGACTTTGTATGGATCAGTTTCTGCGGAAAGGGTTTGTCTATTTTATTGCGAAGAAAGCTTATGTATACTTCAATGGTATTGGTACCTGTATCGAAGCTGAGGTCCCATACTTTTTCAAGTATCTCCTGTTTGGAAATGACCCTTTCCTTATTCCTGGCCAATAACACCAGTAAGGTAAATTCCTTTGCGGTTAGGTTTATATTTACCCCGTTGCGCACAACTGTCTTGTTCAGGAAATCAATTTCCATGTCTTCCACAAAAATCTTATCAGATTCGGACGGAAGTTCCGAGCGTTTTAAAAAAACTTTTACCCTTGCGAACAATTCAACAAAATGAAAGGGTTTTACGATGAAATCATCTGCCCCAATATTAAATGCCTCCACCTTATCATTGATTTCCCCGGCCGCACTAAGCATAATAATGGGAATATTTTTATTCAATCCCCTGAACTCCTTACACAATACAAAGCCATTTTTGTATGGCAGATTGATATCCAGTAAAATCAGTGAGTACGTAAGGAGGCCAAACATCCTGCTTGCTTCAAGTCCATCAATGGCGAGATCGGTGGCATATCCATTACGGGTTAGTTCTTCCTTTATTACCTTCCCAAGCTTCACTTCATCTTCTACTAATAAAATTCTATTATTTTGTATCATTATATTAATAAAATTTAAGTATTTACACTACCGAAAGTATACCATAGCAAACCAACCATTTACATTCTTATAATTGTAACTAATAACATACACATCGTATCCGGAAGTATTCGGGTAATATTAATAGTAGGCCAATTATTCAATTTTTTTCACTTCCCCACTACCCGCTATATGTTGCTTTACGGTGGCGGTACCTTTATAATATACCGATCCAACACCATCAATATTTATATCCAGGGTGGTTTCTGCAAAAACTTTTACATCGCCGTTACCGGCAATTTTCACATTCACATTTTCCGCCTTTAATTCGTTGGCATGATAATTACCCACACCGCTTATATGTATGGTTTCATCTTTGGTTTCACCTTTTAAAGTTATGGTACCACTGCCGACAATATCTGAAACAATTTCAGGTGTGTTAACTTCCATCCGTATATCACCACTACCGGTAATTTTCAGGCTTAATTTATGACTACCGGTGAATTTATTTTTTCCGATGACATTACCACTGCCAGCCAATTGAATCTGCTCAAGTTTATTGGTTGTAATATAGATCTTGATAACATGCTCGGAAGAAATACTCATGTTCTCTTTTGTTTTGATAAGTAAATACCCGGCTTCATCGCTGACGGTGATAAATGGCTGGATGTTTTCATCAGCCTCCACCCGGACAGAAGTGGTAGGGCCCTGGGTAATTTCCACATCAAAACTGCTGGCTAGTTTGATTTTTTCGGCAAAGTGGATATTCCTGTCAACGGAAGTAATAACACCATTGCCACTGATACGCTTATAACCCATCCAATGGCAGGAAGAACAGGTAAGCACAAGTATAGCGATATAAAAGACTATTGGTTTCATAGCAGTGTGTTGGATGGGTAAGATACTAAAACCTATTGAAAACCTAAAGGGTTACCTGATTTCTTGTTAACTGGTAAGGCCTTAGTAACATAAAAATTTCTGTTACCTTCGCAGGGATGACAGAAAAAATACTTATCCTCGATTTTGGGAGCCAGTTTACACAATTAATTGCCCGTGCGGTGAGGGAAGCCAATGTGTTTTGCGAGATTATACCATTTCAGAAATCGTTTACAATAGAGCCCGGTCTTAAGGGCATTATCCTTAGTGGGTCCCCTTTTAGTGTAAATGAAGAGAATGCACCTTCTGTGGATGTTGCCACATTCATACAGCAGGTTCCCGTATTGGGTATTTGTTATGGCGCACAATTAACAGCCAAACTTTTTGGGGGCAGGGTTGATAAATCGAATAAAAGGGAATATGGCCGTGCCAGGCTGCATAAACAAAAAGAAGATATTTTATTCAAAGGAATTGCTGACCAATCACAGGTATGGATGAGCCATAGTGATTCAATAGTTGCTTTACCGGAAGGCTTTGAAGTATTAGCCACTACAGAAAGTATTCCCATAGCAGGTTTCAAAAAAACTGGTGCCGATGCAAGGGCTTTATACGGCATCCAGTTTCATCCGGAAGTATATCATTCTACGGAAGGAAAAAAAATCATTACTAATTTTTTGGTAGATATCTGCGGTTGCAGTCAAAACTGGACCCCCGCTTCTTTTGTTAGTGAAACAGTAGCCAAACTAAAAGAGCAGATTGGTGATAGCCATGTAATCATGGCCCTCAGTGGCGGAGTAGATAGTACTGTGGCAGCCACATTAATCAGCAAAGCCGTTGGAATAAGGTTGCACGGCATATTTGTAGATAACGGTGTATTGCGCAAGAATGAATTTGAACAGGTGCTGGAAACTTATAAGACCATTGGCCTGAATGTAAAGGGTATTGATGCCAAACAAATGTTTTACGATGCATTCAAAGGCAAGACAGATCCTGAAGAAAAAAGAAAAGTGATCGGTAAATTATTCATTGATGTATTTCATGAAGAATCCAAAAAAGTAACCGGTGTAAAATTTCTGGGGCAAGGCACCATTTATCCTGATGTGATTGAAAGTGTGAGTGTACATGGTCCTTCACAAACCATTAAATCGCACCATAATGTTGGCGGGTTGCCAGATATCATGCATTTGGAACTGGTAGAACCTTTACGATATTTATTTAAAGATGAAGTAAGAAAAGTAGGTATTGAACTAGGCATCCCACCAGATATGATCGGCCGCCACCCTTTTCCGGGGCCCGGTTTAGCGATCAGGATTTTGGGTGAGGTAACCGAGGAAAAAGTACAACTTTTACAGGCTGCTGATGAGATCTACATACAGGGACTTATAGACAGTAATCTTTATTCTTCTGTATGGCAGGCCGGCACGATTTTACTACCTGTGAAAAGTGTAGGTGTTATGGGTGACGAAAGAACCTATGAATTCACCGTGGCTTTACGGGCCGTAACCTCTGTAGATGGGATGACGGCGGACTGGGCACATTTACCTTATGAGTTCCTGGCAGATATTTCGAATAAGATCATTAATAATGTAAGAGGGATAAACCGGGTGGTGTATGATATCAGCAGTAAACCGCCCGCTACAATCGAATGGGAGTAGCGAGGCACGCTATTTGTAAGCTGATGTAAAACTTCGATATGAGATTAATTTTTGGGGTGTTATTAATGCTGGTTGAATTGTGCCTGGCACTTCCTGTTTCAGCACAGACTGATACGGTTAAACCACTGAAAGTTGTCGTATTTGCCCCTGTGTATCTTGATTCTGCCTTTACCGAGACAGGCTATAAATTGGGCAGGAACCTTATACCTAAATATATTTTACCCGGACTTGAGTTTTATAATGGTGTTATGCTGGCCATTGATTCTTTGAATATTGAAAAAGCACCCGTTGAAGTATTTTTCTATGACAGTAAAAGTATAACAAACCCTGTTGAAGAAGTATTGGAAAGGGCTGAGATGACTGATATTTCATTGATCATTGCTTCCTTCAATACCCGAAGTGATGTAAAACCATTGGCTGATTTTGCATTACAGCATAATATACCGCTTATCTCATCCATTTATCCGAACGATGGCGGTGTTACGGCTAACCCGTTCTTTGTGATGATTAACCCAACACTCAAAACACATATTGAAGCGATCTACAAATACCTGCACCGGGCATATCCTTTAGAAAATATAATCCTGTTTAGAAGAAGCGGGGCAATAGAAGATATGATATTGTCTGTTTTCAACAGCATCAACAAAAAAACACCAGGTATTCCGTTGAAATTAAAGATAATTGAACTCTCTGATGAGTTTACACCTGAGCAGGTAAGCGCTTATTTAGACAGCACCCGAAAAAATATCCTGTTATGCGGCACATTAAATGAAGCATTCGGCATGAATCTGGTAAAGGCAGTGAGCAGTTCGAAGAGCTATCGTTCTGTTATTATGGGTATGCCAACATGGGACGGTATAAAAGACCTGGGCAAGGATGCGGAAATTATTTACTCGACACCTTATAATTTTTCCAGAACCGATAAACCCAGCGTACAACTTACCAATAAATATAGGGCCAAATACACAGGCAGGCCAAGCGATATGGTTTTTAAAGGGTTTGAAAGCATGTACCATTTTACAAAATTATTATTGAAATATGGAAATGGATTAATCAATAATCTTTCTTCCAAAGAATATAAACTCTTCAACGACTTTGATATCCAGCCGGTAACCCCTGATAAAGAAAATTTTCTGCCCGATTACCTGGAAAATAAAAAAATTTATTTTATCCGCAAAATGGATGGGCGGGTAAAATCCATCAACTGACCCATAAACATTTTTGGCCTGTTCTTGTTAATAACAAATAATGCATACAGGAAAAGCTAATAAATCATATCTCCCTGTCAAAACCTGTGTGGTTTGTCAACGCCCGTTTACCTGGCGCAAAAAATGGGAGAAAGTATGGGATGAAGTGAGATACTGCAGTGAACAATGCAAAAGAAATAAGACACAGACCTCTACCGGTTTACAAACACCAACAACCTGAAAGTGGTTAATTTGTATCTTACAGATATCACTGCAAAAATGTAACCGGCTTATGAAACTGCAACAAACCCAAGGATATAGTATCATCTCACAATGGCTTACCCACAAGCAGTTCCAGCCTTTTGCATTCCAGTTGGAAGCATGGAAAAACATTAATAAAGGGGAAAGTGGATTGGTAAATGCCCCAACGGGTTGTGGCAAGACTTTTTCTGTTTATCTGGGATCTCTTATTCAGTTTATTAATGAACATCCGAAAGATTTCAACAGTAAAAAAAATAATGGCCTGCAGTTATTATGGATAACCCCACTGCGTGCGCTTGCTAAAGATATTGGTCGGGCCATGGAAGAGGTGATTACTGAACTTGGCCTGCAATGGCGTATTGGCATCCGCAATGGGGATACAAATACTGCAGAGAGGCAGAAACAAAAACGCAATATGCCCGAAGTGCTTATCATTACCCCCGAGAGCCTGCATTTGTTATTGGCCCAGAAAGATTATCCCCAAATATTTCAAACACTTCGCATCATCGCTGTAGATGAATGGCATGAATTGATTGGGAGTAAACGGGGGGTTCAGGTAGAGTTGGCATTAAGCAGGATTGTGAATTGTAAAAAATCCATTGAATATGGTGCATCTTCCATCGTCCATACTCCTTGCATATGGGGTATCAGTGCAACCATTGGCAATCTTACTGAAGCGGAGGAAGTATTACTCTCCCCTCTTAAAAAAGAAGGTATTATCATCAGGGCGAAGATTGATAAACCCATACAGGTAGAATCCATATTGCCTGATGAGATTGAGAAATACCCCTGGTCGGGACATTTGGGAATACGGCTGGCAGAAAAATTAATTCCCATAATCGAACAAAGCAAAACCACACTCATTTTTATCAATACAAGAGGTATGAGTGAAACTTGGTACCAGACATTACTCACTGTTGCACCACAATTGGCAGGTGCCATTGCCCTACACCATGGCAGTATTGAACAGGAATTACGGTTATGGGTGGAAGAAGCACTGCATACAGAAAAATTAAAAGCTGTAGTCTGTACATCCAGCCTCGACCTCGGAGTTGATTTCCGCCCGGTAGATACGGTTATACAGGTAGGCTCACCAAAAGGAGTCGCACGATTTTTACAAAGGGCCGGAAGAAGCGGACACCGTCCTGGCGAAATCAGCAAAATATATTTTCTACCTACCCATTCATTAGAATTATTGGAAGTAGCCGCATTAAAGCAAGCCATTAAAGAAACAGCTATAGAAAGCCGCCAACCCCTGTTGCTGTGTTTTGATGTGTTACTGCAATTCCTTTGCACATTGGCCATCAGTGATGGATTTGAAGCGAATAATTTATATGATGAAATAAAAAGCACCTATTGTTTTGCAGAGATGACAGAGATTGAATGGCAGGAAATATTACTTCACCTGACAATAGGCGGCAAAGCCTTGCAGCAATATGATGAATATAAAAAAGTAGAAATAGACAACGGTATTTACCGGATAACCAATCGGAGGATAGCTATGCGCCACCGTATGCACATAGGCACCATTGTTAGCGATGCGATGTTAAAAGTAAAACTTATGAGTGGCGGGTATATAGGGGTAATTGAAGAATGGTTCATCAGCCGCTTAGACCCTGGAGAAGTGTTTACACTCGCCGGCAGAAACCTGGAACTAGTGATGATAAAAGATATGACGGTGCTGGTTCGCAAATCATCCTCAAAAAAATCAAAAGTGCCTTCGTGGATGGGCGGGCGCATGAGTTTAACAGCTAATCTTGGAAAGATACTGCGCGAAACATTCAATAAGGTATTGATTGACGAAAGGGAAATAGAATTAAAAAGTCTGCATAGCCTTTTTTTGTTGCAGCAGGAACTTTCGCATATACCAAGGGCCAATGAATTACTGGTTGAACAGATAGAAGATAAAAATGGTTACCATTTATTAGTGTATCCATTTGAAGGGCGGCAGGTGCATGAAGCCATGAGTGCAATAATGGCATACCGGATAGGGCAACAGTTACCCATCACTTTTTCAATTTCCATGAATGATTATGGTTTTGAATTACTGAGCGACCAGCCCATACCGGTTGATGACAGTAATGTGCGGGAACTTTTCACCATAGATAACCTGTTACTGGATATTCAAAAAAGTATGAACAGTACAGAAATGGCCCGGCGGAAATTTCGAGATATTGCTGTTATTGGAGGGTTAATTTTTCAGGGCATGCCCGGTGAAAAAAAGAAAGCTAGGCATTTACAGTCATCAGCATCGCTCTTGTTTAAAGTGTTTGAAGAATATGATCCGAATAACATTTTACTGCGCCAGGCATACCATGAAGTATTGATGCAACAAATGGATGAAGTAAGGCTGCGTAACGCATTAGACAGAATTTATCACAGTAAGATCATCGTAACCTTTCCACAAAAATTAACACCACTCTCTTTCCCTATTATAGTAGATGGATTAAGTCGTATAAATCTTTCATCCGAAAAATTAGAAGACAGGGTAAGGAAAATGCAGCTTCAATTAGAGGGCTAAGAAATAAAAAAGAAAAGATATTTATTACACGCAAATATATTTTCTCACTATACTATTTTATCTTCTTACCTTCTTTTATCTCTTGACCTATCTTTACACTGCTTTATGACTGCCCCAATAAAACACATTATACAAAACAGTACTTTCTGGTTATCGCCGCACCGTTGTTTGTATTGGGAGGAAGAGCAGGCATTAATATTATCCGACCTTCATTTTGGCAAGACGGGCCATTTTAGAAAAAGCGGTATCCCTGTACCCCAAAATGTATTTATTGAAGACCTGCAAAGATTGATGGATCAGATAGCCTATTTTAAACCCAGGCAAATTATCGCCGTAGGCGACCTGTTTCATAGCGAGGAAAACAAAGAACTCGACCTGTTTGTAAAATGGAGAAACGATTTTCCGGCACTTGCCTTTATTCTTGTCAGGGGCAATCATGATATACTATCTGCAGAATGGTATTCAAAAGCCGGGATACAGGTACAGGAAGGTTCTTACACCTTGGGCGGATTTGATTTTTTGCATGATCCGGCAGAAGTAAAATTGGAAACAGAGGGAGCTAATTTTATCTTTTCAGGGCATATTCATCCCGGTGTACATATTAGTGGTTTGGGAAAGCAAAGTTTGCAGTTTCCCTGTTATTACTTTACCAGCAGGTTAGCGATACTTCCGGCATTTAGTAAATTCAGCGGGCTGGCGATTATAAAAAAGAAAAAATATGAAACGGTATATGCTATCGTGAACCAGTCATTAGTAAACATACAATGATCAAAATAGCTTTTGATCCTGTATATGCACACCCGCTACCCGACGGGCACCGTTTTCCGATGTTGAAATATGAATTGATACCGGCGCAATTACTGCATGAAGGAAGCATTACCACTTTGAATTTATTTTCACCGGCATCTTGCAAAGAAGAAACCGTTTTAGGCACGCATACTAAAACCTACTTTGATAAACTTATTGAGCAAACCCTTACCCTATCCGAACAAAGAAAAATCGGCTTCCCGCAATCACCGGAATTAACCAAACGGGAATTAATCATTGCCCAAGGCACAGTTGATTGTTGCCATTATGCTTTACAACACGGGGTGGCATTGAATGTGGCTGGTGGAACACATCATGCTTTTACCGACCGAGGGGAAGGTTTTTGTTTGTTGAATGATATGGCCATTGCCTCGAATTATTTACTCAAAACCCAGCTCGCCAAACAGATCCTTATCATTGACCTTGATGTGCACCAGGGAAATGGCACAGCAAAAATATTTGAACAAAACCATGCTGTTTGTACATTCAGCATGCATGGTGCACACAATTATCCTTTCCATAAAGAAATCTCAGACCTTGATATCCCGTTGAATGACGGCACAGATGATGCAACTTATCTGACATTACTATCCGAAACCTTACCCGAACTGATCAGGAAAGTAAAACCTGACTTTGCATTTTACTTATCAGGTGTGGATATTTTGGATACTGATAAATTCGGCAAGCTAAAGGTGAGTCTTGAAGGATGCCGGCAAAGGGATAAAATTGTTTTCGAACTCCTCAAACAACATCATATCCCCGTTACGGTTGCCATGGGTGGCGGATATTCTGCTGATATCAAAATTATTGTTGAGGCACATTGTAATACTTTTCGATTGGCGCTAGGGTTGTTTGAATAAACTTTAAGGCAACGAAGTTCTCACGTTAACCTAAAAGCGACATTATAATATATCTACTCTGCGAACCTATGTTTACTCCGTGAGAAAAAAAGTTCAATTAAATTTTTTTTTCAGGCTGCTTACCTGTTCCTGCAAATTATTCACCATACCTGCCAGTTGGTTTACATCCCAACGTGGGCCGGTATTTGCTTTTTGCATAATGTACACTGCTTTCCATACTTCCAGCACATCTTCGGAACTTACATTGTAGGGTTCATATTGCGGGTTATCGCTGAGAAGGGTAATTTTATTTTTTAAGCGGTTATTCTTAATGATACGTTTATATACCACACCTTCATTTTTAGATAATACTACATAAGTATTACTATTCTTCACATCCTCCAGGTCTTCTACTTTTTCACCAACGATTACACTGCCACTGGGCGTGGGTAACATGCTATCCCCCAAAATTTCAAAAGCACGGTATTGGCCAGGCCCCAACATGGGCAGGGTAAATGTATTCAGCTCATCCACAAATTCAGGATCGCCATAACCGGCTAAATAACCTGCTGCCGCTTTTACGGGTACAAAACGTACCTCAGCAACTTCAGATACCATCTTCATCTGCCTGCGTTTTTCGAGGTAACTGATGGCTTTGGGAGCCGACAGGTCTTTAAACAAAAAATCTTCCAGGCTCAGTTTAAATATATTACAGATCACTTCCATCACTTCGAGCCGGGGCTCTGCACGCTCTTCTTCATAAGCACCTACCAGCGATCTTTTGATCTTTAATTTATTGGCAAATTCCTCCTGGGTCCAGCCCCGGAGCTTGCGCAGGTAACGTAAATTTTTTCCGGCGTTTGACATGGCTAACTGATTTAGTTAGCAATTTACTAACATTTTTAGTTATTACAAAATATATTTTTTATACTCCCCTCTTTTTATCAAACGGTGACACTGTGTTATAAAAGATAATCATTACCGAACCCTTCGGTTTGTCTAAAAACGTCCATATATTTTAATAGGCAAAATAAAAACCATGATGTATTTTCCTTTTTCCAAACTCGGATACAACATGAAAAAAATAGCCATTTTATTAATTTTTAGTATCGTTACCGGCAATGTTCATTCGCAAGTAAAACAGGCCTGGCCGGAAGACCTTATCCTTACCCCCGAAAAGTCCGGTTTCGATAAAACATCTACTTATGGTGAGGTGATGAAATTCATCAACACCATCAAAAACCTGAGCCCTTATATACAGGTAAGCACCATTGGCAAGAGCCCTATGGGCAAGGAAATACCTTTGGTTATACTTGCCAAACCTGCCATCAGTACACCTGAGCAGGCAAGGGCCTCCGGTAAACCGGTGGTGTATATACAGGGAAATATCCATGCAGGTGAAGTAGAGGGCAAAGAAGTAACAATGATGCTGATGCGTGATATTTTACTCGGTAAAAAAGGCAATCTGTTAGATAACCAGATCATCGTATTGGTTCCAATTTATAATACGGATGGAAATGATAAGATGGCCAAAGGCTTACGGCCTACCCAGGAAAACAGCCCATTAGAAACCGGCGAACGTGAGAATGGCCAGGGCCTCGACCTGAACCGCGATGCCATTAAAATGGAAGCTCCCGAAACACAGGGGCTTATACAAAATGTTATCACGGCCTGGGACCCTCAGATGAGTGTTGACCTGCATACGACCAATGGTACCTGGCATGCATACTCGCTTACCTGGGCACCCAGTTATCTGTATGCTGGCGAGCCTGCTACTTATCATTACACCAATGATATTATTCTTCCTTCCATTACCAAAAAAGCAAAAGACAGTTATGGATTGTATTTCGGGCCTTATGGCGATTATAATTTGAGGGAAACCTGGCCTCCAAAGAATTTTTATACTTATAACCACCATCCACGTTATATTATTAACCAGTTTGGTTTACGCAACCGTATGGCTATTTTGAGTGAGGCTTTCGCACACGACCGTTTTTATCAACGGATCAACAGCACCTATGTTTTTGCCTATGAGATACTGGACTACTGTAACAAACATGCCAGAGAAATTACCAAAATCAATCATGATGCAGAAACGGCTGCCATTAAAAATATTATCGCCAATGCCGGGAAAATAAAAAAAGGGGTTCGCTTTAAAATGGTTCCTGCGGCAAAAAAAATAAATGGTTTCAGGACCTATGAGTATAACAATTTTCTGAAACCCGATGGAACAAACAACCTTGTAAAAACAGGCAAAGTGGTTACTTATGATAATGTGACTTATTACGGAGAATTTAAAGATACCGTTCAAAGCACCATACCGCGGGGTTACATCATACCAGCCGCCCTATCAGTGATTGCAGAGCACCTGATGAAGCAGGGAGTGAAAGTGGAAAGATTGGAAAAAGACGAAATATTCAACGGCGAAGTATTTACAGTTGACAAATTCACCCAAGCCCCCCGCAAATTTGAAGGACATTTAATGGCATCGGCAGAAGGAAAATTTGAACCGGCCTCACGCAGTTTTCAAAAAGGGGATTATAAAGTAGATATGGCTCAGCCCCTAACCAACCTCATCTTTTACATGCTAGAACCTCAATCGGATGATGGGTTACTTACCTGGAATTTCTTTGATGCCTACCTCGAACAAAAAGGCATAACCAACAAACCTGTTGAATTCCCTGTATTCAAATATTTCACTGATAACATTACATCCAATGGCAGGAAAAAGTAATGGCATTCAAATACACTCCATATCCTTAAAAAAAAGGGATATCGCTGAATTTTACCCGGGTTTAACATCTGCAAAAAATCTTATTTGTATCTTGCACCCATGGTAAAAACAAAGGCCAAGAAGAAAAAACGACCTGTTATTCTGATTACCAACGATGATGGCGTTTCTGCACCCGGTATCCGGGCATTGGTGGAAGCGATGAAAGGGCTGGGTAAAATAATCGTAGTTGCCCCTGATAAACCCCAAAGCGGCATGGGACATGCCATCACCATAGGGCATCCCTTGCGCATGCAAAAAGTAAATGTGTTTGACGATGTGGAAGCTTACAGCTGCAGCGGTACACCTGTAGACTGCGTGAAGCTGGCCGTAGATAAAGTAATACACAGCAAGCCTGATATCTGTATCAGTGGCATTAATCATGGCGCCAATCATTCCATCAATGTGATTTATTCGGGTACTATGTCGGCTGCCCTCGAAGCTGCCATTGAAAGCATTCCCAGTATTGGCTTCAGTTTATTAGACCTGAGTATTGATGCCGATTTTACAGCTGCCAAAAAGTATGCGAGGATACTGGTTGAGCATGTTTTAAACAGTAAGCAAAACGACAAGCATTTATGCCTGAATGTTAATTTTCCGAAAGGAGATGACAAACTAATTAAAGGCATTAAAATATGCAGGCAGGCTTATGCAAAATATGAGGAAGAATTTGATGAGCGCAAGGACCCGCATGGCCGCCGTTACTATTGGCTTACCGGGGAGTTTATCAATTTCGATAAAGGTAGGGATACCGATGTATGGGCATTAAAAAATAATTATGTAAGCGTCGTACCCGTTCAGTTTGACCTTACCAATTACGAATTGAAAAAGAAATTAGAAAAAAACTGGAAATTTTGATATTCGCAAAAGACAACCTGAAACTGGGATTAATTGTAGGATTTCTTGCTCCTTTTGTGGGTTTTATCGGCTATTATCTTATGCGCTTCCGGCTATTTACCCTGAAAGAGTTTTTCCAGGTATTAATGATGCAGAAATCACTTTTATCCGGCATCATCAGTCTTGCATTGGTAGTAAATGTGATTGTGTTTACCCTATACATTAATAAACAGAAAGACAAAACTGCAACAGGTATTTTTATTGCCACCTGTATGTATGCATTGGTGGCGCTTTGTTTTAAATGGTTTACCTGAAATTTATTTAGAATCGACAGATTTGCCATTCACCTGTGCTTCTAAAGAATAACGATAGCGTTTTAAAGCCTTTACGATTGATTCTGCAGTTCGTTGCTGCCCCTCATCACTGGTTATAAATGCCTCTTCTTCAGCATTAGATAAAAAACCCACTTCAACCAAAACGGCGGGCATAGCAACGGCCTGTAAAACCCAGATACCCTTTTCATCTCTTTGTTTGGCCCCTCGGCTTACACGACCTGCTTTTACAAACTCCTCTTCTATGGTTTCTGCCAGCTTACGGCTTCTTTGAGCATATTCGGATGTTCGCAAAGAATTGATCATGCGCATGGCAGGATTATCGGAAGTATTAATTACCAGAAGGGCTGTATCGCTATAACTATTCTCCATTAATGCCTCTTCTTTGTCTTTTGTTTTGCCCACCCCCCAAATATAGGTTTCGGTACCCAGGGCCGGATTAGGGGTAAACCATGTGCGGTATTCGGGCACCTTTTTTTTGATTTTCTTGCCTTTACGTTTAGTAGTTTTGGTGGTGTACCCCGTTATTTCGGTATGCCGTATCGCATTCACATCATTACAATGAATAGATATAAATAAATCACCTTTCGCCTTATTGGATTTGTTCGCTTTTACGATTGGGCTGTCAAAAATATCCGTTGTGCGGGTCATCACTACTTCCACATCCGGCATTTCTTCATTGATAACTGCCGCCAGTTTTAAAGCAATGGCCAATGCAACATCTTTCTCTTCCATATGCTTGCCGGATGCCCCGTAAAACTTACCGGCAGCCGCAGCACTACCGCCATGACCGGGATCAATCACAATCCTTTTAAGGGGTTGCTTTTGGGTTTTACCCTTGTCGGTATTATCGGTTGCCTGCAACGGCACCGAAAATAATGTGATTAAAAAAACGACTCCTATTTGTCTTAACATGCTACAGGCTTATTAGGGGAAACAGTAATATACCCATGTAGAACGAAAAGAGAGGATGTTTTATTATCAGCTAGTATAGTAAGCAGACTGAAAAGAGGGGTTATCCTAATTAGATTGTATCATTATTTTATGCAGGCAACTTTGATTATGCTGAAGTTTTGGGTTTTCGGATGCCCCTACAGTTTTCCAAGCCTTAGGAAAGTTTGAAACTTTCCTAAGGCTTGGATGCAAGAATTATTGTGGTTCATATTTTACCGGGGCAAATGGGGATTTTCAGGAACAACCCAGGTAACAGGCTGCTTACGAACTGAATTCACCGTTTCCCCATTTTGCATAGCAGGCTTCCATCGTGGGCCTTTTACAATCAATCTAATCGCTTCCTCTTTTGTACCATAACCAGGGTTATTCTCTGCCTTAACATCACTAACAGAACCTGTTTTATCTACTTTAAAAGAAACGATTACTGTGTATTTGCCGGGTGGTCCGCCTTTTTCAACAATAATTTCCCTGTTTAAATTGCGTTCGAGATATTTCTGCCATGACAGTTGGCCACCGGGGAATTCTGCGGGGATCTGGGTTTGAGTAAATACATGATTATTATTTTCAGCCGCATTTTTTTCCGCAGGCGTACCTCCTGATACGACAAAGGTAATAGACTGCTTTTTTTCGTAATCAACATTCATTCCGTTCTGCACCGCCGGCTTCCATCTGGGTCCTTTTTCAATTACACGTATGGCCTCTTCTTTAGTGCCATAACCCGGATCATTCGCTGCATTAATATCGCTAATTTTACCCGTCCTATCAATCTTAAAAATAATCACCACTGTATAGCTGCCATCCGGTGCTCCATTTTTCTTAGGCAAATCCCTGTTTAGATTACGTTCCAGGTATTTAAGCCATGATGTTTGGCTACCGGGAAATTCAGCAGGAATCAAAATTTTATTAACCACTTGATCGTTGGGGCTGTTTTCCAAGCGAGTATTTTCACCAATTACCGTTTTATTTTTTTTGGTAATAATTTCAACAACTCCGTTTTTAGCATTTTTCCCATACTTGTCAATTGCCGATTTGCCCTTTAGAACATTCACGGCCATTATATCAGATGTTGGAATACGCCCATTCTTCAATATTGGCCTTTCTCCATCAACAATAAATAATGGCTGGTTACTTACTAATATCTCATCCTGATTTTGTCCTACCCAAATTAAAGAATCAGGATTTTTGCTACTAGACACATTTTTGTTTTTATAGGTTAAGCCTATTATTTTACCGTTGATTCTCCAATTTGCAGAATCCTTTCCTCTAGATATCCCGTTGAAAAAAGTCTGATCCTCTTGCCTGTCATAGTTGTTTTTCTTAGTACTTATGATTACCACCCCGTTTTTAGCCTCTTCGCCATACAGTTTAATAGTATTTGAATCTTTTAGTATAACTATTTTATCGATCTTGTCAGACGGCAATGTATTCCAGGCATAGTCATCTATTTTTTTCCCATCCACCATCCATAATGGTTTCTTTTTATTATAATCCTTTGTTGTAATCAATACTACCCCATTCTTTCCCTCGTCACCATACCTGGCTTTGGCGGATTCCTCCTTCAAAATATCGATACTGTAAATTAGGTTAGGAGACAGGGACTCGATTACACTCTTATCCATTTTTTTCCCATCAACAAAATACAAAGGTGCTTTTTCATTGAGGCTTTCCAAATTGGGGGTGTAAGAAAATTTTGTTTCATTCTTTTTCTCTTTTTGTTTAATAATAATGGTATCCATTCCCAACTTAGCCAGATTCAACTTATTTTGAATAGGTCTGCTCAAATACGTATTGATCCCCTGCAAAACTGCATTGGCCATTTGCTTTTGATAATTGACATCTTTTAATTTTTTGAGGTCAGCTTCATAACTCAGAAAACCAGTTTCGATCAATACTGCCGCGCTTTTTACATTATCCAAAACCACAATGCCTTTTTCCCTGGATTTGATACCCAGCATTTTTTCTTTCATCGAAACCAGCGATGTATTGATATAGTTTGCCAATGCCATACTTCCATCGTAATCTGCCGCTTTGGATTTTGATGGAACAAAGATTTCCATACCGGTAGCAGGATTGGCTCTTGAGTTACCATTGGCAGTTATTACGGGGCTAGATCCATTAACGTGCAGGCTGATATACATATCAGGGGTTTGTTGATTTACTGTTTCTGTAATCCTTCCTGCATCCTGAAAAACATCAGCTTCCCTTCTTAATATAATATGTATTTTATCATTATTATTAAGGTCGCGAATGGTCTTAGCCAATTGCAAGTTGAGTGCTGCTTCTGTGGTTCCATCGGCAGCTATATTACCTTTGTCTTTCCCGCCATGACCCGCATCAATAACAACAGTATAGGTTCTGTCGAGTATGGCCATATCAAATACTTCTATCGAAGACTTTTTACCTCCCTCCAGATCGCTGATCTGATCAGCTACTTTTCCCATTAAGGTGGCAACAGAAATAGTATTAGCCGTTTTCTGGTCCTTATTTCTGAAAGCAAATAATACGATCACTATAGCCAGCAAGGGCAATACAACCAACCTGCGCAGGTAACTGAACCGTGGGCTACGTTTATTGGCAAGCATCTGTAACCTTCTTTTAATGGGTGAGAAAAAGAAAGTATGTGTAAGTAAGAATTTTTGTTGTGGATAAGCAGCTGTTAAAAGCATCTGCGCCAGTGAAGCCGTATCGCCATTGGCAACGGCTTTGTTATCGGCAATAAATTCGTGGATCATATCCATCTCTTTGCGTACCAACCAGAAAAAAGGATTGAACCAGCCACCGATCAGCATTACTTGTATATATAATTTATCGAAAGAATGTTTTTGCTGCACATGCGTTAATTCATGTTGTAATATTTGTTTACCGGCTTCACTACGGATGTCAATCTCATCGTTCCAGAAAATATAGCGGAAGAAAGAAAAGGGCGTTCCCTTTGCCTCTGTAATAATCAGGTACACATCACCAACATTTTTACCGGAATGTATTTGCAATAGCCGATAAATACGAAACAATGCACGTAGCATACCAAATAATAAAACCAAAGCTACCGCCATATAAATGCCCGGTGCCAGCATATCCCAACTCCATTGAAACCCTTTGCCAGAAAGACTTTCTTCCATCTGCGAATTATTATCTGCCACAACTGATAAAAACCGTATCATCTGCGGGTCTTCGCTTATTACGGTATGCCCCCATTTGATTTTGATCAGCGGAACGATCCATGAAAATGCCGCAATGGCCAGCAGGTAAAAACGGTTATACTGGTGAAAACGTTTGTTACGCAGCACCAGCCAATAGTACCCTATCATCACACCACTACAAAGTACCACTTGCAAAAAGTAATAAGCAGTTGTAAGCATGGTAATTATTTTTTAGTTTGTTTGATCTGTTGTAAAAGCAGTTCCAGTTCCTTAACGCTGATGTCTTTTTGTTTTACCATAAAAGAAACCGCATCACTGAACGATCCTTCAAAATAGCCTTCCACCAGGTTGCGTATGGTACTGGATGAATAGTCGCCTTTTGATACCAGCGGATAATACCTGTGCACCCTGCCTATCGGGGTTACGCCTACAAAGCCTTTATCCACCAAAATTTTCACAATGGTTGCTACTGTATTGGAATGTGGCCTGGGTTCTGGCTGGGCCTCTAAAATATCTTTTAAAAAAGCCTCTTCCAGTTTCCAGATACTTTGCATGATCTGTTCTTCTGCTTTGGTTAATGGTCTCATTGGGGGTAATTTATTTGTTTTTCAAATATATAAACTAATTACTTAGTTTTCAAACTATTTTTTTAGTTTTATCTCAACCGTAATATTACAATGGCCTGAATCGTGCTGCTACGCAAGAAAATACCGCTTATCGTTCAGGTCGCTTAAGCGTCCCAACCGAAAGCGGTATTTTGCAGCTTCAATCAAATTCACCCTTACGGGGGCAGAGGGTATGAAATACTATATCATTTCCGGTGAAGCCAGTGGCGACCTTCATGGCAGTAACCTGATTAAAGAACTCCGGGTACTCGATTTACTGGCTGATATCCGTTGCTGGGGTGGCGATCTGATGCAGGAAGCTGGCGGCAATCTGGTAAAACATTATCGCGAACTGGCTTTTATGGGCTTTGCAGAAGTAATAAAGAACTTGCCTGCTATTTTACACAATATCAAATTCTGCAAACAGGATATCTTATCGTACCAGCCGGATGTATTGGTATTGATTGATTACCCCGGGTTTAATCTGCGTATCGCCGAGTGGGCAAAAAAGCATGGTTTCAAAATCGTTTACTATATCTCCCCGCAGGTTTGGGCATGGAAAGAGAACCGTGTAAAAAAAATGAAACAATGCATTGATAAAATGTTGTGCATCCTTCCTTTTGAAAAAGAGTACTACAAAAATAAATGGAACTGGGAGGTTGACTATGTGGGACACCCGTTGGTGGAAGTGATCGAAGAACACCAGTTGGGAGTTGTGAATCGTGAATTTAATAAGGATTCAAATTCTCAGTTCATCGCCCTGCTGCCAGGTAGCCGCAAACAGGAGATCGCAAAAAAATTACCGATCATGCTGGAAGTGGCCAAATCATTCCCGGCCTATCAATTTGTGGTAGCGCAGGCCCCGGGACTTGATAATGCATTTTATGCACCGTTTATGGAACCTTATAAAAATGTATCGTCTGTCAGTAATAAAACGTATGATCTTTTAGCACAAGCCAAAGCTGCATTGGTAACGAGCGGAACAGCTACTTTGGAAACAGCTTTGTTTGGCGTTCCTGAAATTGTATGTTACAAAGGCAGCAATATTAGTTATCAGATAGCCAGGCAACTAATAAAGATCAAATATATTTCATTAGTTAACCTGATCATGGATAAGTTAGTAGTGAAAGAACTGATACAAAATGAACTTACTACTGTTAATCTGATAAACGAACTGCAGCAACTGTTAACAAATGAAAACAGGATAGCCACATTACACAACGATTATGCTGAACTGAAAACTATCCTGTCAAAAGGTGGCCATGCGTCTATACAAGCGGCGAAAATTATTTATGACTTTTTAAAGTGAGTAGTACTGTTGTCAGTAGTGAGTAGGGCGTAAAATCTAGGATAAACAACGTAAATCACGATTACTCACAATTCACTACTTGATACTAATTTTTCCCACTTCCCATTAGTAGAGTGTAATAACATACTCCGGTTTATCAAAATCACGTAGCTTTCGGATCAATTTATGTATTTTTTTTGTCCATTCCTTTTGTTTTTGTTCATTGATCGAATAGTTAGTTTCAAGGTCATGCAATTCATCAGCTTTTCTTCTTAATTGGTCAATCTGGTCGCCAAAGGATTTTACCCGGGTAAATATATCATTATGCGTAAACTTTTGGGTGAGTATTTCTTTTACCAGCAGCCTTTTATGATACTCGGCAATATCGAAATGTGTTTGTTCGTGTATGAGTAAATTTTTGGTCCGGTTACGCTTCACCCATGAGTGGCAGGTAGAAAAGCTGCAGGAAAACCTGAATTTTGCAGAATGATTTGTAATAATATATTCCGAATAGATATGCGGCTCCGATAGTGCATTGGCATTACTTTTTCGATCTGGCTTCCCTTTAAAATATTTCCATTTGAGGGTATGTCTTCCCAACCATTCAATACTATCGCAATGCTGGCTGTAGACAGAAAAAGATAATATTATCAAAAAAAGAAAAAGAAAATACTTCCTTTCTGCCTTCATTAACGGGTTATTTTCTTATCAAAGGAAGAATAAATAATTTAAAAATAATCACCAATACCGCCAGCAGGAACATGATTAATGAAATACGGTTCATCCCATGCATATATTTCATCCATTGGGTGCGCGGCTCATTGGGGTCCCTTTTTTTGATGTAGAGGTATTCAGCAATTTGTGTCCAGATGCCCATTCGATTGATAGTTTATTGGTTTACCAGAATGATTACCACAAAGGTAACAAGAGTTGCGGTAATTGGTTCAGTAATGCATATTCTGGTTAGATTTGCAATGAGCCAAACCAACTGCTATGCTACGCAAACTCTTGTTTCTTTTATACCTCTTTATTTTGTCCTGCCCTGCCATTGCCCAGTTCAATGCGAACAAAATTGATATTGTACGTGACAAATATGGGGTACCGCATATTTTTGGCAAGACCGACCCGGAAGTAGCTTACGGTTTGGCCTGGGCGCATGCCGAGGATGATTTTACAACCATACAGCAATCCTTATTAGCGGGAAAAAGCATGCTGGCCAGTTATGTGGGAAAGAAAGGAGCTTCCATTGATTATATCATTCACCTTTTGCGCATTCCTGAACTGGTGGAAGAAAAATATGAAACAGACTTTAGTCCCGCATTTAAAAAACTACTGGAAGGCTACTGTGCCGGATTAAATGCATATGCCGCCAAACATCCTGGAGAAGTGCTATTAAAAAAAGCTTTCCCGATGACGCCCAAAGACATGGTTCAGTATTCGGTTTTACAGCTTTGCGTATTATCCGGTGCCGATAAAGCCCTCGCTTCTATTTTCGGCGGTACTGTTCCTTTACTCGAAAATTATAAAACTGCCGGCAGCAATGCCTTTGCATTTAATAGCCATAAAACAACTGATGGACAAGTGTATTTAGATATTAATGCCCACCAGCCTTTAGAAGGCCCTGTTGCATTTTATGAGGCCCATTTATGCAGTGAGGAAGGATGGAATATTATTGGTGCGAACTTTCCGGGTGCGCCGTCTATTTTGCATGGCTGTAATGAATACCTGGGATGGGCACATACTGTTAATGCACCTGATAAATTAGATGTATATCAATTAGAAATCAATCCTGCCAATAAACTACAATACAATTTTGATGGCCAATGGGAGATGCTGGAAGAAAAAAATGCCCCTTTGAAAGTAAAAATTGCGGGTATCCGTGTTTCAGTAAATAAGAAAGTGTACTGGAGTAAATATGGGCCTACCATTATTACGCCAAGGGGAACTTTTTCTATCCGTATGCCGGCACAAATGGATATACGTGGACTGGAGCAATGGTATCGTTTTAATAAAGCAAAGAACTTTACCGAATTTAAAGCCGCGTTGAATATGTTGGCAATACCGGGGTATAATATTGTTTACGCAGACCGTTATGATACCATTTATTATGTGAGTAATGGCCGCATTCCCATCCGCGACCCGAAATTTAACTGGAAAGGCACTTTGCCTGGAAATACGAGTGCTACTTTATGGAATAGTTTACATCCCCTAACCGACCTTCCACAGGTATTACAGCCCCAGAGTGGTTTTGTGTATAATACCAACCACTCTCCGTTCCATTCTACGGAAGGTTCTGAAAACCCTGTGAATAAAGACCTGACGATGGGCTATGAAACATTGGAGAATAATCGGAGTACACGTTTTGCAGAAATGTTAGCGGGATATGATAAAATTTCATTTGAGAATTTCAGGAAGATTAAATTCGACAGGCAATATCCTGCCCGGTTTGCATTCCCTACTAATATTGATTCTTTGTTTCTATTGAACGCAACAGCGCATCCCGCGATAGCGGACCTAATTAATAACCTAAACCAATGGGATAAAAAAGCAAATGCAGAAAGTATTGGCGCCGGCACTTTTTTACTGGTGTATAATACAATTTATAAATCTTTGGGGGAATATTTAAAAACAAGGTCACTGAGCACTGAACAATGTATCCATATCCTAACAACTGTTCGTGCAGAAATGATGAAAGATTTTGGAAGAACTAACCTGCAATTAGGCGATATCCAAAAATTAGTACGTGGCGATAAAGTACTGCCGCAACCGGGCCTTCCAGATGTATTGGCACCCATGTATTCTGTGCCCTATAAAAATGGCATGGTAAAGGGAGCACAGGGCGATGCATATGTTGAACTGGTTCGTTTTACCAAAGACGGACCAATCATTGAAAGCATTAATACTTATGGTGCATCGAGCAGAAAAAATTCGCCGCATTATACAGACCAGATGGAAATGTACACCCATCAACAAACCAAACCGATGACATTAAATAAAGCGGAAGTGTATAAAACAGCGGAACGAATCTATCATCCAAATTAAACCGGCTATCATAACCACTCTCCCAGGAACCTCGTTATCTGGGCTGTTTCGATAATAAATCCATCGTGCCCATAAGCTGAATCTATTTCAATAAAATTTGTATCGGGTATATGATCCGCCATAAATAATTGTTCATCCAGCGGGCACAAGATATCACTGCGGATACCGATGATTAAGGTAGGTTGCTGGATAGATCGCAATACATTAATCAGATCACCACCCCTGCCCCTGCCGAGATGATGGCTGTCCATGGCTTTGGTTAATAACCAATAACTGTATGCATTAAAACGTTTCACCAATTTATCTCCCTGGTAATTGAGATAGGACGATGCTTTAAAGTCATCCATTTTTTCAGGATCAGGATCCGTTTGTTTTTGCTGAAAAGTGCTGTAGTTTCTATAAGTGAGCATACCGATAGCACGGGCTGCCTTTAATCCTTTAGCACCCGCATCAGGTGTATGGTCCTTCCAGGTGTAATCTGCTTCAATGGCCAAACGTTGTGCCGTATGCACAGCCACACCCCAGGCACTTTCCGAAGGGGAAGTAGCTATGAGGAATAATTTGTGGATCACTACTTTTTCCATCACGCACCATTCCAATGCCAGGTAGCCGCCCATACTGCCTCCCATTAGCAGATAAATGCTATCTATACCCAGGTGTTTGCGCAGGAGAATATTCGCCTGTACCATATCTCGCATAGTTATTTGGGGGAAATCTGAATAATAGGGCTGATGGGTAGATGGATTAATACTTGTAGGACCGGTTGAACCATAACACGATCCAAGCATATTGGCACAAACAATGAAATATTTCGCAGGGTTAATCAGGCAGTCTTCTCCCACTAAACCCTTCCACCAGTCTGCAGCATTGGAACTGGCGGTTAAAGCATGGCAAACCCATACCACATTGCTTTTGGCAGCATTCAGGTTACCATACGTATCATAGGCAATACGAAGGGTGGGTAATACTGCCCCGTTCTCTAAAGTAAACGCCGTGGGATGGTCAAAAAATTTCATAAAGATTATTCCGCATTTCAGAAGCAAAATAAGGGTATGGATAAATTACATTTGCATAAATCTTTTTAATGGCCAGAATTGAGATCAAACGTGTAGATGATTTGTATGCTTTTGAAGCTACAGATACTAACGGTCATTCGTTTCATATGGATGCTGCGCAAACTATTGGCGGAAATAACTCCGGCTTCCGGCCTATGCAGACAATTTTAGCAGGCCTTGGTGGCTGTGGGGGGATAGACATTATTTCCATTCTGAAAAAACAGAAACAGGAGGTAAAAGAATTTAAAATGATTATTGAAGGTGAACGGGAAGAAGGTAAAGAACCTTCTTTATGGAAGCATATCCATATAACTTTCCAATTCACCGGAAAGGTAGATACAGAAAAGGCCAGTAAAGCCTGTGCACTTTCCATTGATAAATATTGTTCAGTAGCCGCCACCCTGCGTGCAGCAGGATGTAAAATTGAATGGACCGCAGATGTATTTCCGATCAATGCATAACCATTCGTAATTCGTAATTTATAATTCAACAAGTAACCATGTCAACACACCAGCAAACAAACGCCATCCGTATTCAAACCGAACGTACCCACGAAATGGAGCACTCTACACCTATGTTCCTAACAAGCAGTTTCTGTTTTGACAATGCAGAAGATATGCGTGCGGCTTTTGCTGATGAATCAGATGATAATATCTATAGTCGCTTCAGCAATCCGGGTGTACAGGAATTTATTGATAAAATGTGTGCATTGGAAGGTGCCGAAGCGGGTTATGCCACCGCATCCGGCATGAGTGCCGTATTTGGCTCTTTCATGGCTTTATTGAAACAAGGCGACCACCTGCTGTCTTGCAATGCCATTTTTGGAAGTACACATACGGTGATCGCAAAATATTTACCGAAGTTCGGAATAGAATATTCTTACCTGGGTGCCAATGCAACTGAAGCTGATTGGGAAGCAGCCATCAGGACCAATACCAAAATGATTTACCTGGAAACACCTACCAATCCCGGTTTGGATATTTTGGATCTTGGTATGATAGGGCGCATCGCTAAAAAACACAAAATCATTTTAAATGTAGATAATTGCTTCGCCACACCTGTAAACCAGCAACCTATTTTATTGGGTGCCGACTTGGTTGTTCACTCAGCTACAAAATGGCTGGATGGGCAGGGCCGCGTTTTAGGTGGTGTAATCGTTGGAAGAAAAGACCTCATCAAAGAAATATATTTATTCTGCCGTAGCACAGGCCCAGCATTATCACCTTTTAATGCATGGGTTTTGAGTAAAAGCCTGGAAACACTGGATGTTCGAATGGAACGCCATGCGAGTAATGCATTGTTCATTGCAGAATCACTGGAAAAGCATGCGAAGATCAGTTCATTGCGGTATCCTTTTTTACCCAGCCATCCACATTATGCTATTGCCACCAAACAAATGAAGAATGGTGGGGGTATTGTTTGTTTTGATTTGATTGGCGGATTAGCAGCAGGGCGGAAATTTTTAGATAACCTGAAAATGTTATCCCTCACTGCTAACCTCGGCGATACGCGTAGTATTGCTTCCCATCCGGCAAGTACCACACATGCCAAACTTTCTGAAGCGGAAAGAAAAGAAGTAAATATTACACCTGGGCTCATACGCATAAGTGTGGGATTAGAGCACAAGGACGATATTTTGAATGATATTTTACAGTCGCTGGGAAAGAGTTAACTAACCTAACCAAAAAATATCTCTTTTTTTGGAAGCGCGGATATTTTAATAAAAGATGATTTTATTTAGAATTAACAATTAATCTTGTGCAGTTTGGTTTCATAAAAAATCCTTAACAGCAAACATGATTGGTTAACAGCATTACTGTTTCTTCTGTAGCCAGTATGCTGTGTGTTACATTATGATGCAGCATCATCAGCTGGCCGGTATGAAGCGTTAATACGTCTTCCTCGGCTGTTAATTCTACTTCTCCTTCTACTATCTGTAGGGTAACTGTTCCATCAATTGAATTTTCACCAATACGTGAACCAGTATGCATACAAATTAATACAGTGGTCAGGTTGTCTGTTTTAAATAGGGTAATGCCATTACAGTCTGTTTCCGCCCATCCGTTTTCATTCATCAATTTAACCATGGCAGCATTTATGTCTGTAACAACATAAGGGGCATCTAAAACTCTTTCACCCTCCGGTCGGTTATAAGTAGCATCAGTCGTTTTCATATAAATTCCATTTTCTGTATTTATACAAAAACAATGCGAGAGCTATCTACTGTATTTGGGGAATAATTTCCCCGCATAAGCTTATTAAATAACCGCATTAATTCCCTTTCCTTACAGCCACAGCAATTTTAGAATCCGCTGTTCCATAATACAGGTACCATTTATTGTTAAACTGCGCCAGACCTTCAACAAAACATACACGATTTACCTGCCCGGTTATTTCATAGAGTTTATCAGGCTGCATAAAATTCTTATCCAACCTTTTAATCACTTTTGTGGGATCATTTTTATCTATCAATACCTGTCCGGCTGCATACGTTCCTTCGGCTAAACTGGTATCACCAATGGATTTAATATTACGACTGTTATAGATCAGTACAATACCCTGTTCAGTAAGCATGGCGGGTGGACCGGATTCTACCAGGTCGCTGTCGAATTTACCGTTACGGGTTCCAACCACAATTTTCAGGTTGGGCAAATTAACGGCTTCGTTCTTTAAAGGCATGGCAGGTTTTTCCCGGGCATTCATTTCAACAGGTATCCAGTGGATCAGGTCGTCTGAAGTGGCAGCCCATATAAAAACATCACCCCAATACATCCAATATTTTCCATTGATTTTTGTAGCAACGATTTTTCCGTTCATATACCGTGAAACAATACTGCCTGATTTTGACCATTTGTTCAGGTATTTTCCTTTGTATGCATTGGCAAATACAGGCCCGTATTTTGTCCAGTGGATGAGGTCTTTTGAAGTGGCTACCAGCAACCTGGCAACTTTACCATCATACGCTGTATAGGTCATGTAATAAAGTCCATTCCCATCCTCCACAATCCTGGGATCTTCACATCCCCCCTGCCATTCGTATTGTTTAAAAGGATCGTTATCAGGAAAAAAAACAGGTGCTTCATTTCGTACAAAATGCAGCCCATCGGCACTCACGGCCATTCCTATACGGGAAGTGCCGCCGGGTAATCCTATCTTATCCTGTGCCCGGTATAGCATGAACACTTTATTATCTTTTACCACTATTGCCGGATTGAAAACATCTTTCTCTTCCCAGGCTACTTTCTTTTTCCATATCGGATCCATAAACATACCGGCTCCGGGTTCCAGTACCGGGTTTACGCTGTCTGCTTTTTCAAAAGAGAGCATGGCCCAGTTATCGGTTACTACCTCGGCTCCTGTATTGATATGTTGTTTGCTATGGTCACAACCGATAAAGGATGCAATGGCAACAACTAAATAACAGGCATAGATTTTTTTTTTGATAAGGATCATTCTGGTGTTTTTATAAATGTTGTTGGGTGTTACTTTTTTTAGCACGGTGTTTTAGAAAATATAAAATTTAACTGAGTATTTATTTTGTCATTGCATATTGAATGCCGCCTAACAGGTGTTTTAAATATAATGGATCAGCATAGGATTCATCTGTATGCCCTAATTCTGTGTAAAATGCGCGGCCACCATCAAACTCATGGTACCAGGCCATAGGATGAACATCACCGTTTTCACCACCTGTATAACTTTTTTCATCTATTGTAAGTAAGACGTGCAGCCCGTTTTGCAGGCTTTTAAAATTATACCATTCATCAAATCTTTTCCATTTAGCAGGTAAATGTTGGGTGGAAATATGGCTGGCATCTGTTACAGTGAGTATGGCTTCCTGCTGCTTGGGATGGCTTTTAAAATATGCACCTACCAATTGATTATACCATGGCCAGTCATATTCCGTATCGGTTGCAGCATGTACCCCTACAAAACCCCTCCCTGACTGGATATATTTTTCGAAAGCTGCCTGCTGTTTATCATTCAAAACATTACCTGTTGTATTGAGAAAAATAACGGCATCGTATTTTTTCAAAGTCCTTCTCACAAAAAAAGTAGAATCGGTTGTCGTGTCCACAGCGAAATTATTTTCCAGGCCAAGTTTCTGAATAGCTGCTACCCCCACAGGTATTGACGCATGATGATATCCCCGGGTTTTTGAATAAATTAATACACGGTGCATTTTCTTACTGATAATAAAGGAAAGCGAAAGCAATGCGATACAGGCAATGCAGAGGGTTTGTAGGCGTTTTTTCATATCAGCTTTGATTATTGTGTTATTTATTTACGATTAATTGTTTTTGTCTTCTTGCCATCACCTCTCTCCAGGTAGTAAGAATAATACCCTCATCCCGGATGGCTTTTTTTAATGCGGGGTCCATCATTGCCAGCATATCTCCCTTGCGCACAGGACCCGAATCTGAAATAAACGGAAATACCACTGTGGTGGCCGTGCAATGCATGATCATCATTGTCAACCCCGGCTTTAATGCGTGTAGGCCTTCTATATATTTTTCTGTTTTGAAGTGTTGCAGTTTTTTGTCATCAACTGCTATCTCTTTTGAGATCTTCCAGTCATAACTGCTATTGTGCAGGTCATCCAACACAGGTAACCCTGCCATCCAAAGCATTTTACCAATTGCCTGTAATTGCTGCACCTGGGCTTGCGGCGCTTTTGTTTGTTCTTTAATCAGTAACATATGCCCGGCCGGCAACATTATCGGTATTTTATTTTCTATCCCCAGTTTTACATAACGCTGGATAAATTCTGGTGTTGCCAGTAGCGTTCCCATATGGCTATCAAAATGAGTTGGCTCAAAACCCATAGACCGAGCCCTTTCCAATTGTGCACGGATTTCTTTTTCTACCTCATCGGGTGTAGCGTGCCTTATAACCTCCTCCACACTATGCCACATAGCACCTTCGGCATCCACCAGTCCGGGTGTTGTATTCTTACCCGATAATGGCCCCCAGCGATAGCCGGCCCATTCTGCGGTTAAGGTTAAATGTAAGCCAGCATCTATCCCGGGATGTTGTTTCATGTATTGAACAAAAGCAGGTACCCATGGGCAGGGCATCATTACACTGCAGGAAGTAGCCACACCTTTTGTAATGGCATTGATGGCACCTTCATTGGAATCAAATGACATGCCTACATCATCTACATGCAAAATCAATACTTTGGATCCTTTGGGATAGCCTAATTTTTCAGCATAGGTGCTGTCATTGGCCTTTGCGGCAGAGGCCAAACATACAGTACAAGTAAAAAATAATAATACCCATTTTTTTTTCATGGTAATTTTTTTATCGAAAAAAAGTAATCTGTTACTTTACAGTGGTTTTAGCACAAATAATTATTGATTACTAATCATTGATTACTAATTATTCTTATATTCAACTTCCACAAACTACAAGCTAAATCTAACGAAAGAAAACCAAACCTAACCTAACCTTTATGAAAGCAAAAACCGGCATACTACTAGCCTCCATGATGTTTTTTCAGTATTTTATCTGGGGTGCCTGGTATGTTACCATGGGTACTTATATGGTAGCACACCTGAATGCCAGCGGGGTTGAGATTGGGGCTGCTTACAGCGCGCTGGCCATTGCTACCATGATTTCACCGTTTTTTGTAGGCATGATAGCCGATCGTTTTTTTGCTGCACAGCGTATTATGGGTGTATTGCACCTGGTTGGCGCGATATTATTATTGCTGGCTACCAGGATTGAGAGCAGCCAAACTTTCTATTGGGTAATTCTTTTTTATTCGCTTTTATACATGCCCACCATCGCGTTGAGCAATAGTGTGGCTTTTTCCCAGATGACCAATCCGGGAAAACAATTTCCGTGGATACGTGTATTTGGCACATTAGGCTGGATTGTAGCTGGTGTATTGATTGGCCAATTAGGCATTGAAAAAACATCCTCTACTTTTTACATGGCGGCAACTGTTTCTGCAGGACTGGGGTTATTAAGTTTTCTACTGCCAAATACACCACCGAAAGCGCACACGGGTGGCGCATCAAAAGTATTCGGAACAGAGGCTTTCGTTTTATTTAAGGAAAAGCCTTATCTCATTTTTTTTATTGCTGCTATCCTGGTTTGTATACCCTTATCGTTTTATTATGGATTTGCCAATCCGTTTTTAAATGAGATACATTTTGCCAATGCTGCCAGTAAAATGACGTTGGGACAGGTTTCAGAAGCTGTATTTATTTTGGCCATCCCTTTTTTATTCAACCGCATCGGTGTAAAGAAAATGTTACTGATGGGCATGACTGCCTGGATCTTGCGTTACATCTTTTTTGCCTACGGAAATGCTGAGGCCAATACCTGGATGCTGTATGCAGGCATTATACTGCATGGTATCTGTTACGATTTCTTTTTTGTAACCGGTTATATGTACACGGAAAAGAAAGCCGGTGAAAAAATAAAGAATGCTGCACAGGGTCTGTTCACTTTTGCCACCTATGGCGTGGGTATGTTCATTGGTACCTGGTTCTCGGGATATATTGTTGATCAGAACAAAACAGGTGAAACCCATAACTGGCAAAATATCTGGTATGTACCGGCTTATATTGCGTTAGGAGTGTTGATCTACTTTATCATTTTTTTTAAAGAAAAAAAAGTAGTGGCGAGAACTTAATTGTAAGTAGTGAGTTACCAGTCCTGCGTAAAATCAGGTCACTCACCATTCACGCCAAACGATTCATGATTGCATTTACTTATTAGCTAACAAAAAATAACGATTCATTTATGAAAAGAATTGCCATGCTCGGTTCCGGTTTTATCGGACGTTTTTATACAGACTCGTTGCAAGGCTACAGAAGCAGGGATAAAGTAGTCAGTATTTATTCCCGCAGGGAAGAAAGTGCAAAAAAATTTGCTGCTGATTATGGTTGCCTTCACTGGACATTAAATATGGAAGAAGCCATTGCCCATGCTGATGTTGACATTGTTTGTATAGCTTTACCCAATAACCTGCATGAAGCAGCCGTATTACTTTGTTGCAAACATAAGAAGGCGGTGATGACAACCAAACCACTTGGCCGCAATGCCGAAGAAGCCAAGCGAATGTTACTTGCGGTAGAAGAAGCCGGTATTTTTAACGGGTATTTGGAAGACCTGGTTTATACGCCCAAATTTATCAAAGCGAACGAGAGTGTAAAGAATGGCGCATTAGGCAGGATCCTATGGGCCAAATCGAGGGAAACCCATCCCGGGCCGCATAGCGATTGGTTTTGGGATATAGAACAGGCCGGCGGTGGCTGCATACTTGATCTTGGCTGCCATTGTGTAGAGATTACCCGTAGTTATATTGGAAAAGATATAAAGCCTATAGAAGTGATGTGCTGGGCCGATACACAGGTAAAGCCTATTGATGCAGAAGACCATGCAATTGGATTGGTGAAATATGAAAATGGAGCCATCGGACAGTTTGAAGTAAGCTGGGCATTTCGGGGCGGCCTCGACTTGCGCGATGAAGTGATGGGTACAGAAGGTACTATCTGGATCAACAGTTTTTTACGAACAGGTTTTGACATGTTCACAACCGGAAAAGGCGGTGACTATATTGCCGAGAAAGCCGAAAGCAATACAGGTTGGTTATTCCCGGTAGGTGATGAATTGAATGAACTGGGTTACAACCATATGTTCATGGATATGTTCAATGCCATGGAAAAAGGGGAACCACCCAAAGAAACTTTTTATGATGGGTATGTTGTAAATGCGATACTTGATGCGGCTTATCGTTCAGCTAAAACAAAATTATGGGAACCAGTGAAGTTGGATATATGGAGAGGTAAAACCGGTTTAAGCAAGGAGAGTCATTTAATAGAATATGATGCCGATCATTACCTGGTAAAAGAAGAAATGACACACTACGGAACAAAAAAACTGATCCTGAAAAATAAACATACCGGAAAAATCATTGAACAGATCCTAGCATCATAAATATAGAAACCATACACTCTGTCCAACTCATTTTCCTCTAAGATCTGCATTGAAAAAAACACTATAGGTTTTGTTTTAGTCCTTAATACTTAGATCAAAGAGGAAAATGAGTTGCACAGAGAAATTTACACAAGGTTATATGCATACTATTTTCGTAAAGAAATTACTACCACTATTTACCGGGATAATTCTTATGGTAGCATGCAACTCACAAAAAGAACAAACCGAATGGAAAGTATATGGTGGAAGTAAAGCCAATACACACTTTTCTTCTTTACTGGAAATTGATACGGCAAATGTTGCACAATTAAAGGTTGCCTGGGAATACCATACTGGTGATGCAGATGCGAAAACACAGATACAGGTTAACCCTATAATCGTTAATGGTACTTTATTTGGCGTATCTCCCAAACTAAAACTTTTTGCCGTTGATGCCGCGAACGGAAGAGAAAAATGGGTATTCAACCCATTAGATACTTCTGCAGCTAATAAAGGGCGGGGGTATTTTTCCATGAATGTTTGTAGAGGTGTTACCTATTACAGCGACCATGCTAAAGACGCCCGTGTTTTTTACGCGGCTGGGCATACCCTTTTTTGCATTGATGCCCTGACAGGGAAACCCGTACTTTCATTTGCCGATAATGGCAAACTGGATCTGCATAATGATTTAAGCAGGGATGTAAAAGATTTGTATGTTGCCTGCACTACTCCAGGCATCATTTATAAAGATTTGATCATTATAGGGAGCCGTGTAGCGGAAGAAGCTGCTGCTGCCCCAGGCCATATCAGGGCTTATGATGTGCATACGGGAAAATTAAGATGGATATTTCATACTATCCCACAGCCTAATGAAGCTGGGTATGAAACATGGGATGATAAAAATGCTTACCAGCATATTGGTGGCGCCAATGCATGGTCGGGCTTTAGTATGGACGAAGAAAAAGGAATTCTATTTGCACCCATTGGATCAGCATCGTATGATTTTTATGGCGGAAAAAGACTTGGGCAAGACCTGTATGCCAATTGCATATTGGCACTCGATGCTGCTACCGGCAAAAGGATCTGGCATTTCCAAACTGTGCATCATGATATCTGGGACCGGGACCTGCCCACTGCACCTGCATTGGTTACCATTACAAAAGATGGCAGGCAGATAGAGGCCATTGCACAAGTGACTAAATCAGGTTTTGTTTTTTTATTGGATAGAAACACCGGCAAGCCTGTATACAATATCAAGGAGATAGCGGTACCGATCGAGACAGGTTTATTAGGAGAAAAACCATGGCCCACGCAACCTGTTCCAAGCTTTCCACAACCATTTGTTCGTCAGTTAATGATGGAAAAAGATTTAAACCATGTGGTTCCTGATTCATCTTACCAGGATATTAAAAGAAGATGGCAACGTACCAGGCATGATCATTTATTTACACCCCCTTCCAAACAAGGAACGGTAATTTTTCCCGGGTTTGATGGCGGGGCAGAATGGGGTGGCCCGTCTTTTGATCCATTAACCGGAGTATTGTATGTTAATGCCAGTGAAATGGCCTGGATATTAACTATGGTTGATGTAAAAAAGAAAGGCCCAGCTGTGGAGGAAAAAAATATTGGTGCGGGTAAAAGAATTTATACAACTACCTGCATGGGCTGCCATGGTACAGAACGTCAGGGATCGGGCAATAACCCCTCATTGGCAAACATGAATAAGAAATATACAGACACATCTTTGAGGGAATTACTCAACTCAGGCAGGAGAATGATGCCCGCATTTAAACAATTGAGTGAGGGTGAGATAGAGGCACTGGCCTCTTTCATCCTTGAAAATAAACCTAAACAGGAAAAGAAATTTATCGCTTCTGTAAAAATCGAAGATCCTTATCTCAACATGCCGTACACGGCAACAGGCTATAATAAATTTCTTACCAAAGAAGGATACCCGGCAATAGATACGCCCTGGGGTAGTTTGAACGCTATTAACCTGAATACAGGGAAAATAGCATGGAAAGTAACACTGGGTGATTATCCAGAATTAAAAGCAAAAGGCATCCATTCAGGAACTGAAAACTACGGTGGTTCAGTAGTAACTGCAGGTGGTATATTATTTATTGCAGCCACCAGCGATAAAAAATTTCGTGCCTTTAATAAAAGAACGGGGGAGTTACTGTGGGAATATGATCTGCCCGCAGCAGGTTTTGCTACCCCATCAGTTTACGAAAAAAAAGGGCACCAATACATTGTCATTGCGTGCGGTGGTGGTAAATTGGGAAAGCCTTCGGGCGATAGTTATCTTGCATTTACGCTAGTTGGAAAAAAGAATTAGAGGGGGTTTAAGTAGTTAAATATGGTTAAAAAAAATCTTCTATACTTAACCCCTTTTAACTACTTTAACCCCTTTAACTATTATAACCTTAATTACACAAATCGAAAAACAAAGTCTCATGTTATCTCAGGACCTTTTCATCCACCACGTTTATTTCTGGCTTACAAATCCTAAAAGCGAAGAAGAACATACAGGTTTATTAGCAGGATTACGGGCATTAAGTAAAGTGCGATCCATACAACAATTTCATATTGGTGTGCCTGCTTCTACCAACCGCGATGTAATTGAAACTTCTTACGCATTTTCATGGTTAGCCGTCTTCACAACAAAAGAAGAACAGGACGCTTACCAGATAGACCCAATTCATTTACATTTTGTAGATACCTGTAAACATCTGTGGCAAAAAGTGATTGTATATGATTCTTTAGGGGTGTGAGAACAAGTGTTTACAATAATTTCCTGTCCTTTAACCAGCCTTCCAATTCTTTATCCCAGTTTTCTACATGCCCCCTGTTTTTTTTTGACATGGCAAATCCATGCCCCCCTTTTTCATAAATATGTAACTCAACCGGTACCTTATTATTTTGAAGTGATGTAAAGAATACTATACTGTTGAAAGGCGACAAAGGATCATCCGCAGCAAGAATGATGAATGTAGGTGGCGTTTGGCTTGTTACATGCAGTTCATTTGAAAATGCTTCAATCTGTTCATCAGTAGGATTATTACCCAACAAACGGTTTTCCAGGGTAGCGGGATAAATTCCGGACTGGTAAGAAATCATGGGATATGCCAGTATCATAAAATCTGGACGTACACTGATAGAAGTATCTACTATTTCACCGTATTGCTTATTAAAATGTGTTCCAACAGTAGATGCCAGATGCCCACCGGCCGAAAAACCCATGATGCCGAGTTTATGTGTGTCAATTTTCCATTTGGCAGCACCTTTCCGAATGATCCGCAATGCTTGTTGGGCATCCTGCAGGGGTCGGTCAGATTTGTGGGTCATGAGTGCATCATCTGGTAAGCGACTCTTAAGTACAAAAGCAGTGATCCCTCTTTGTGTAAACCATCTGGCAATATCATGTCCTTCATAATCCATAGCTAATATAAAATAACCACCACCGGGACAAATCAATACAGAAGTACCATTAGGTTTTTTGGGTAGGTGTATAAATAAAACAGGCTTTTGAATATTACTCGTACCGGTAACCCCATCCAGTGGATTTACGGTTAGTTTTTCAGGAATGTTTTTATATATGGCACCGGGAACGCCTTTGGGATATAAGTATATCGAGTCCTGCATTGCAAAGGCAAAACTAAAACAACAACTCATAACCAGCACCGGTACTACTATTTTCTTCATACCTGAAAGATTTACTTTGCGAGAATACCCTGAAGATAGTTAAAACTGGTGGCAATATTTTCTAATGGCTTTGGAGCACCATCCTGTTCAACAAAATAATATTTCATTCCTGATAAAGAAGCATGATCAAATATTCTTTTGTAATCTATCACACCTTTACCCAGTTCCAATATATGTTCATAGCCTTTATCCAAATCTTTTACATGCCATAAATGAAAACGGCCGGGGTGTTGTTTAAAAAGCTCTACCGGGTCTTTACCTGCCTTTGTTGCCCAGGCAAGGTCCAGCTCCATCTTTACTTTATTTTTATCGGTTTGCGATAATAGCAAATCGTATGGTACTACACCATCAATGGGTTTAAACTCAGCATCATGGTTATGATAAGCAAATAGCAACCCCGCCTTTTTTGCTGCATCTGCCGATTTATTTAAAACTTCGATAGAGGCTTTTACTTCATCCAATGTCCCTATAGGTGTGTTTGCACAAACCAAATAAGTAACACCCCCTTCAGCTGCCTGGTCAACCAGTTCCTGGTAATTATCCCGGAGGTTCTTCATAGGGGGTATCACTATGGGCTTACCATCCGCACCAGCAGGCATCTTAGCCCCTACCGGCATTTTGAAAGGCGCACCCAGTACATGGTGCGAACGCCAATGCATACCCATATCTTTTACCATCAAAGCAAATTCTTTGGGTGGCATACCATAATAACCCCCTTTTTTACTGAAGGCAGATTCTATTTCTTTGTACCCAATTGCAGCAATCTTTTTCAGGTTGCCGGCAACATCATCGTCCATTACACCGAACAGTGTAAATAACTGCAGGCCTGCTCCCGGCATATGCACTTTGTTTGCCAATGCATTGGCCAGGATATCTTTAGTAAGCAATAAGCTACCTAAAGCAATAGCAGAGGTATTTTTCAGAAAGGAACGACGGTTATTCATAAACTGATTTTTTAGTAATGTTTTTTACAGATTCTTAGGTTCACAATATTTCAATCCAACTCAGAATTTATGCAAAGGATTTTTTGAATCACAGGTTACATCTTCTTTTGGTTACGCACCAATTTCAGGGAGGCTGGTAGTAAGAACAAATAACCGCTTAATTTATTAACTATTACAATCCCTTCTTCATATTGCAACCTTGCATAATCATACCCGGATCATATAGATGTATAGTTCTACTATTCATTGGAGATAGGTTACAGAAGTTAAAAGGAATTGAAAACGTTTTACCTGCTCTAACCCCTTTTAGCTTCTTTAAACCTACAAATTCCCCTTTTTTAATTCATCAACCGCAAAATTTGCCGCCCTTGCAGTTAAAGCCATATAGGTGAGTGATGGATTCTGGCAGGCAGAAGATGCCATACAGGCACCGTCAGTAACAAATACATTTTTCGCATCCCATACCTGGTTGTTTGCGTTTAATACAGAAGTCTTCTGGTCTTTACCCATTCTTGCTGTTCCCATTTCATGGATACCGTGCCCGATGGCGTGACCGTTATCCCAGGTATTTATTTTCTTCACGCCGGAAGTTTCCAGCATCGCCTTTAGTTCTTCCACGATGGCTTTGCGCATTTTTAATTCATTTTCTTTCAACTCACAATCCATCGACAGAACAGGTAATCCCCATTTATCTTTTTTATTGGCATCGAGTGTGATCTTATTTTCATGGTAAGGCAATATCTCCCCAAACCCTGTAGCACCAATATTCCACCCGCCGGGCTCTGTAAGGGCCTCTTTAAAATCTGCACCAATGCTTAGTTCCGCAACATCCCTGCTCCAGCCCGATCTGCTGGCACCTCCCTGGTAACCAAAGCCGCGCAGAAAATCTCTTTTATCGTTACCTACATTCACAAATCGTGGAATATAAAAACCGTTAGGCCTTCTGCCGAAAATATATTTGTCCTCATACCCCTCTACCTGTCCCGAAGCACCGAGGTTGTAGTGATGGTCCATTACATTATGTCCGAGTTCCCCGCTGCTACTGCCCAATCCACCTGGCCATATATCGGTAGCGGTATTGAAGAGTACCCATGTTGAGTTCAATGCAGAAGCATTGACAAAAACAATTTTTGAAAAATATTCGTAGGTCTGGTTTGTTTCTGCATCTAATACGACTACCCCTTTTGCTTTTTTAGTGTCTTTATCGTAGATTAATTTTGTAACGATTGAGAATGGTCTTACTGTGAGGTTGCCGGTTTTCATCGCCGCAGGTAAAGTAGAAGACTGTGTGCTGAAATAGCCGCCAAACGGGCAACCTTCCCAACACCGGTTTCTGAACTGGCAATTGGTTCTTCCTTCAATCGCAGCTGTTAAATTGGCAACGCGGCCAATAAATAAATGGCGCTCGCCTTTGTATTGTGCTTTTATCCTTGCTGCCACATCTTTTTCTACACAATTCAAATCCATCGGTGGTAAGAATTGACCATCGGGCAAATGCGCCAGCCCTTCTTTTGAACCACTGATACCGGCAAATTTTTCTACATGGTCATACCATGGTGCAAGGTCCTGGTAGCGTATAGGCCAGTCAATCCCTACGCCTTCCTTTCCATTCGCTTCAAAATCCAGGTCGCTCCAGCGATAACTTTGCCTGCCCCATAAAATAGACCTGCCGCCAAGTTGGTAACTGCGCCACCAGGTAAAAGGTTTTACTTCTGTATAAGGTGCATCTTTTTCATTCACCCATGAATCCATTACAGGTTCACTGGCTGCCCAGCCACGGTGTATTACGGGATAATCTTCTTTTTGTTTGGCAGTTGTTTTTCCGCGGTGCTCAAATTCCCAGGGATTTTTACTCGTTGTTTTATAATCTTTCAAATGCTCAAAATTCCTGCCCCGTTCAAGCATTAATACTTTCAATCCTTTTTCGGTAAGTTCTTTAGCAGCCCAGCCGCCACTGATACCCGATCCTATTACAATGGCATCGAATGTATTTTGTGCTTTGGCTTTGTTATTAAGGTTGGTAGAATCGGCAGCCATGTGGGTATTTTAAAATGATGAATGATGGTTCAGCAATTATGGAATAAATTACTTTTTTAAAATTATTTAATTTTACACCCACGTTTCACCCCATCACGATTGACGAATTACAAATTCCCCTTCTTCATCTCTTCCACAGCATGGTTTGCTGCCCGGGCTGTGATGGCCATGAAAGTGAGAGAAGGATTTTGCGTACTGGTTGATACCATAGATGCTCCATCGGTTACAAAAACATTCTTACACAGATGAAGTTGGTTCCAGGCATTAAGCATAGATGTTTTGGGGTCTTTGCCCATACGTACCCCACCCATCTCATGAATATCGAGGCCGGGAGCCTGTTTACTGTCGCGAGGGATAATATCTGTACAACCGGCTTTATGCAACATCTCTTGCCCCTGTGCTAAAAAATCTTTTACTATTTTTTCATCGTTCTCATCATAATCAACCGAAGTAATGAGTTGTGGAATACCCCAGGCATCCTGCTGGTCTTTGCTTAACCGTACATGATTTTTTTCTTTGGGAATGGTTTCGCCCTGCATCATCATAAAGATATTCCACCCACCTGCTTCGGTCATCGCATCTTTGTATTCACCGCCAATACCTTCTGCACCGGCCCTTCCGCGACTGGCAGTAAAATGTACCATGTATCCACGCAGAAAATCCATTTCCTGTTTATGTACATTTCTAAAATTGGGCATCATCGCAGCGGTGGGCCTTCTGCCATAATAATATTTGTCTGTGGGGCCATCGTATGCTGCCGTAAGACTACCACGATAATTATGAAAAGCAATGTATTTACCCAGCAATCCATTATCGTTACCCAATCCATTCGGAAAACGATTGGAGGTAGAGTTGAGTAAAATCAGGTTGGTATTCAAACAGGATGCATTAACAAAAATAATACGGGCGAAATATTCGGTTGCTTTTTTGGTTACCGAATCAATCACCCTTACACCTACTGCTTTGTGTTTGGCTTCATCATACATGATAGAATGTACCACAGAATTTGTACGCATGGTAAGGTTACCTGTTTTCTGTGCCCATGGAATAGTAGACGAGTTGGAGCTAAAATATCCACCAAACGGGCAACCTCTTTCACACAAGCTTCTTGCCTGGCACTGCGTACGGCCTTGTTGGATATGTATGTCGCGCGGTTCGGTTAAATGAGCGCAACGTCCTTGCACTACATACCTATCCTTATATTGCGCCATTATTTTTTGTTGCATTTCCTTCTCTACACAGTTCATCTCCCACGGCGGCAGGAAATCGCCATCGGGTAAGGTTTCCAGGCCGTCCTTATTTCCACTGATACCTGCAAACCTTTCAACATGTGTGTACCAGGGGGCAAGGTCTTCATACCGTATCGGCCAATCTACGGCAAAACCATCGCGCGCAGGTCCTTCAAAATCGAATTTGCTCCAGCGTTGGGTTTGCCTTGCCCATAATAAAGATTTACCACCAACTTGGTAACCACGGATCCAATCAAATGGTTTTTCCTGTATATATGGGTGCTCTTTGTCTTTTACAAAAAAATGTTCACTCGCTTCACTGTAGGCATAGCATTTATTAAGTATTGGATTTTCTTTGGCTGTGGAAGGAATAATTTTACCCCGATGCGGAAAATCCCAGGGATTTTTTGTAGCAGTTGGGTAGTCTTTAATATGTACAACATCCTTTCCCCTTTCCAGCAGTAATGTTTTTAAACCATGTTCACAAAGTTCCTT
>JAYSXR010000333.1:0-24447 GCA_043717145.1 Chitinophagaceae bacterium
GTTTTTTTAGTCATTAATTACTCAACGACTGACTTCCAAACTTTATTCTATCCGCCCCCCAATAACTCCTTTTATTTATTTAACTCAAACAGCTTCTTATATTATAAATAATTCAGTGCCTAGGTTGTTTTTAATTACTTTTCGTTATGGAATGAATGACTGCCAAAGTTTAAACGTTTGATTATTGGCTATCGACATTGTTAGTCGTTTCCCAACTAATTTTTGTTCAATAAAAGTTTCAATTCTTGGTTGCATTTTAAATTGTCTTGAAGATTTTAATATAGTAGATGTCTAAAAAATTACTGTAAAATAAAAATATTTTCTATTTATTAATTTCCGGGCTTAATGAGTGAGAGAAATGGAATTTTGTTCACCAATTTCTGTAAAACTTTTTGTTAGTGTTTGTAGGTTTATTCTGCAGTCAACAATTGTTCAAAGAAGGCCCCAATATTATTTACTTTATCCACAAAGTGAAGTTCCAAAATCCAATGTCTTTTGTTTCCGTATTTGTCTGGTTGAAGTATATCATTATGGTTGCCTGGGTGTACATCTAAACATAAATCATTTGGGTCGTCGGGTTGTTCATGTGGAAAACGACCTACAATATGACCGGCTATGGAATTTCCAAATTTATAGCCATAGCGTTTTGTAAGATTGGTAACGTAATTAAAATATTCGGCACCAGTAAGACTGGTTTGTTTAAAATACCAGGCATTCGCTTCGTGCCATGCGGCTTCAATATCTTTTTTTGCTTTTAGTTTCAAAGGGTCGTTGCCTAAAACATATGTTCTTCCAAGGTCTGCTTCCCAATCTTTAAAAATAGGATGAAAATCAAAAAACAATATATCATCTTCCTGAATAATTAGGTCTGGAGGGTCTGCAATGAAAGGTTGTAAGGTATTAATGCCTGTTCTCACAATCTTTTTGTGCCAATGATTTTCAATGCAAAAATCTTCTTTTGCAATTTTTACTATTTCATCGCAAAGTTGTTTCTCAGATTTCCCAGAAACGATTAATCCACTTTTCTCTACCGTATAAAATAATTCTTTTGCTTTTTGTTCAGCAAGAATTAATCTTTTTTTTGCTTCGGTCATATTTTTTATTTTCCATTAAATATAAATCAAATCCCGTTGTCAGATTTTCCTGTGATTTAGTATCTTTCCCCAACATGCCAACCCAACCTAAATCACTGCTTATAAAAACCTGGCGGCACACCAAACGCATCCTGCTCTGGATGTTCTTTTCCTCAATGTTCTACATCATTATTTGTCGTTGGGTAATGCCGCCGATAACCATCGCACAGATCGGCAATAGTTTTAGCTATGGGTTACACCGCGATTATGTTGGATGGAACGAGATTTCTTATAATGTAAAATTAGCCGCCATTGCCAGCGAGGACCAGGCTTTTCTTGACCACAGCGGCTTTGATTGGGATGCGATAGAGAAAAGCCTCAGACCGAAAGGGAAAGGAAGAAAAACTAAGATCCCATTAGGCGGCGGTGCCAGCACGCTTACGCAACAGGTGGCTAAAAATGTTTTTTTATGGCAGGGTGGTGGCATTTCCCGCTATATCCGCAAAGTACCCGAAATGTATTTTACCAAAATGATCGAATGGCTATGGGGCAAAAAACGCATCCTGGAAGTATATCTTAATGTAATTGAAATGGGCGCGGGTATTTTTGGTATTGAAGCGGCCGCACAAAAATATTTTGGTAAATCTGCTAAAAACCTCACCCGCTCAGAAGCGGCTATGATCATTGGCTGTCTACCCAACCCAAAACGCTTCACCGTTAAGCCCATAAGTAGCCGCGTTGCGTGGCGTTACCCAATGATATTACGTGAGATGGATAATATTGAAGATGATGAAGATGTGCTGGCATTGATAAAATAAATAGGTTAGTGGTGGACGGTGAGTATTGTTAAAAAGGAGTATTTACCTACTACTCACCACTGACAACTCACCATTCACAATCAACATACAATAACATCCATTTCTGCACGCAAGCAATCTGACTTAAAGAAGATTAGTGAAGGAATTCTTCAACAGCCGCGATCGCGGTTAGCAGGCGGCCTTCGTAATTGCCGCTGATCTCTACCCAGGGAACCTGCTGATTAATCAACAGGTCTTTGTAAATATGGTACAATTCATTGCGTGGCCCCTCATGAGGGTATTCGCGTAGATCATCTTTTACCCAGGGCAGGTCGGTGCCACAAAGGAGGTATAGATCATATTTTCTTTCCACAATCTGGTCAAGGATAAACTGGTGGCATTTTCCAAACACATATTCGCACCAGACTTTCATTACGTACATATTAGTATCTACGAATAAGAAAGGCGAGTGGTGTGTGGTGAGCAATGAGTGCGGATTAACCCATCTCCGCTCATTCACCAAGGACCATTGACTATTCACTAAGGATGCGTATTCATCCTCCATAGCTAACTGGCCACGTGCAATAGTGAGCAGGTCATTAAAATCGTAGGAAGTTCCATTTGTAACCAGGTATTCCCTTGCAAATTCTGGGCACCACTGCATTCCATAATGCTGGGCCAGTAACTCGCACAAAGTGCTTTTACCCGTTGATTCCGGGCCGAGGATAACAATCTTTTGCATAATGAATATTGAACAAGGAATTTTGAATGATAAAATTATTTTGTTTATATATCTATTTCTTTAAGTACAATAACCCTTAAATAATATTGTGCCCGTATAATTAACTACCGCCTCAACAATCTCTGCTATTCTTCGTTTCTCCGGTGAGAAAGGGAAGTTCACCGCAGATACGCAGGAAGCAATTAGATTTTCGCAGAGAGGATTAATTACTTCGATATTCTCCTGCCTTTTTACGCCAGGCTACCAACCCCAAAACCGCTAATACAAAGAGTAACACAAACTGCACACTCGTAAAAACGTATCCCTTGATGAAATATAACGGAATAGAGGCGAAATTTGTTGCTATCCACCAAACCCAGCTCTCTACTTTCTTTTTTGCCATCAGCCACATACCAGTATACGCCGTAGCAGAAGCAAATGCATCGGCCCAGGGAATGGCCTCAAGTGCAAACGCTTTTTTTGCCCAGGTAAGTGAAGTGAATATGATTAAATAAAAAACCAAAAAAAATAATATCTGCTGCCGCCATTCTTTACTATTGCTATAGGTGATATGAAGAATAGCTTCGTGGTTCTGTTTATCTTTCTTTGCCCAGAGCATCCAGCCATATACGCTCATCACTGTATAATATACATTCACACTTGCTTCACCCAGCAAATTGCCTTTCATACTTAGGTATATATAAAAAAAGGTATTGATGAGTCCCACCGGGTACACGAGTATATTTTCTTTGCGACTAAACCATACGCTGCCAATACCCGCAAAAACTGCAATAAATTCAATGGGCCCAGTTTGCCGGATGCCGATAATAAATTGGTGAAATACATCTGTAACACTCATAGCTAAATGTAGCAAATACAAAAGATAATTAACGTCCAATTCGTAGGAAAACTGGAAAAGAGAAGGACATGGCAGCAACATCGCCCCATATTTTTTTTAGATCGATTTCTAGCAGGCCGATAGGTGATATTTCATTATGTTTACTATAAGGTTTTACTGCCGACCATGTTCCTATGTATCCGACGAGTTGTTCAAAACACCATTGATAGGTCATTTGAAAAATCGGTATAGTAATTTCTTCAAACGGAAATGGAATGGTTTGATAGGCCTCGTCTATATAATGCCGTTCTGTATCCCAATAAAGACCAATGGTTTTTGTGTAGAAATGATCAATGACTTCCTGTAATGGTTTCACTGTTTGTACAAGACCATAACCCTGTTCGGCAAAAATACTACCAGGGAGCAATGTTCTTTTTACTGCTGCATAAAAATTATCGAAGCGGAACCAGTGAATAGCCTGCGCCACAGTGATAAGGTCAGACTTGTTATGGATATAATAATCATGCTCTGCAGGCTGAACACTGTATTGAATATTTGGTTTTTGAATAGCCGCATCCAATTGTTGTTAACTAATATCGGTTGCAAATACGTTTGTAAAATGATCGGCTAATACACCGGCTACCTGCCCGTTGCCTGCACCACAATCCCAGGCAGTATTTTTTACCCGCACAAATGAAAAGAGGTAATCAAACAATTCCGGAGGATAGTGAGGACGGAACTGTAAGTATTCTTTTGAATGATTTGAAAAATTATCTTTCATATTCATTATTCAATAATCGCATATACTGCAAAGCTTGCCAGCCAGTGCTCACCGCCATAACTGCCACTGGCATCATTGGGCAAGCTGGCATTTAAATGTTTTATGGCCGATCTAAGTAAAAGTTGTTTTCTTCTATCTGTTGCAGGCAACAGTTTGGCAATTCCTTTCATACACCAACTCCTGCTAAAGCAAAGGCCGTCCAGGTGCACAATCTGTAAATCGGTTCTGTCAGAAACTACCGGTAACTGGGTAAGGTGTTGCAGTGTAGCTGGTGTGATCCAGTTATTAAACCAGCTGATAAATTGTGCCTCAGTCAATACATTCCTCATAAGATCGGCCTCTTCCAATGAAGGCGATAAGAAATCGGTGCCATCCGGTTCCCAAACACTTGGTGCGTTTTTATCTTTCAGGTATAATTGTTTTGCTGATTTGATAATGGCCGTTTCAAAAACCGTATTGGCTGCAGTTCGAGCATAATCTAGGGCGAACACCAAACCAAATGCAGTATTCGGATGAACACCGGTTCTGTTAGGATATGTTTGTTTAGGTAAATAATTCATCCATATCTTAACAATGGTATCACAGAAAGGCTGTAAAGTTGTTCGCCATTTTCTTGCATCAGGATCATTCCAGGTAAGCATTTCCTGCTGCAGTTTTAATAGCCATGCCCAGCCGTAGGTTCTTTCATAACTTTTGGAAAGCTTGCCGTCAAAATATTTTATCTCCTGGGCAATATTTTCCGAGGTGATATTTTTGGAGATGGCATCCCTGACTTGCTGAGCTTCGGGTAAGCCGGTAAATTGTTTTAGTAAACGCACCAACATCCAATGTCCATGAACACTGCTGTGCCAATCGAAACAACCATAAAAAGCAGGATGCTGCTGTAAGGGTGTCATTAACTGGTCACTGTCACCCATAGCAGTATGATTGGTTTTATTAGGATACTGCTGCTGTAAACATTGTAACGGCAGAGAAGCCAGGTGTGAAGCTCCTTCAAGTGTTAAAGAAAAACGGGTACTGTCTTTGTTAACAGTAAAAAGCTGTTTCGGTTGTGCAAAAACTCCAATGTTGGCAAAACAAAGTAACAACCATACTAATTTCTGCATTTAGTAAAATTTAGGGTAAGGTACAAAATTCATGGAAGGGCAATGATGCAGCCCTTACTTATGTGAAGCACTGTCAGAAAAATAATAAATCCTGCCACCATCCAGTTGTTGCACGGAAACCTGTTTTTTATATTGTTTTATAAAATCCAATCCCACCAGGTCTGTATTTTCACCATCAGTAAGCCAAATCAGGCGAAAAGCAGGCTGTCGTAAAAAAACAGAAATTTCTTTCGGTATTTCTTTATGTGGCAGCGGTAAAGCATGTATACCCGTTAAAAAATAAACCGCATCATTGGCATCAGCATATACCGGCTGTACAAAATGACTTTTATTTTTTTTGATAAAATCAATCGCGGGAGATTGGGTCCATGAATCTTCTACATAGCCGGGGATTCCGGCATCTTTAATACCTTCCCAGGCGTCGGTATTTAATTGGTACTGGTTATAATGAAAACCCGCATAAAAAAGTATAAGGGCAAACAATAATATATTTTTTTTACAGCGTATCGACTGTTGCAAAACCGGAATAATCCAACTGCTGCCAAACAATATTAGTGGAATATATAAGGGCGATAAAAGGCGGCTGCTCAAATCTTCAAAACGGGAAATACTAGCGATTGTAATGATGAATAATGCATACATCACAAGAAAGCAGGTAGTAATGGTTTCATAAGAATAAAAATATTGCTGTTGCAATATCCGGTAACATAATTTACAGATAGCTAATAACAAAATAAGTACAAACAGAACTGTTGCGATTGTTTCATGACTTTTCATAAAAGGAAGCCAATCTGATAGAACGGTGCCGATCTGATGCAAATTTTCGCGAACTGAGTGAATGGCTTTCTCTCTCACCCCCGTCATGTTGCCCGATACCAATAGGTTACGGACGAGATTAATGACCGCAAAGGAACTGCCCACACAACCAAATAACAGCAAGTTTTTTATTTTTTTACTGACTGACACATCTCCGTCAAAAAATAAAAGAGTGCACCCTGTAAAAAATAAACCGATACCTGCATAGCGGGTAACAAATGCAAGGGCCGCTATCAACGCGGCTAACAGTAAGCGCGGAGAGGAATGAGATACCTGGTAATTACGAAAGGCAACAATGAAAAGAAGGATTAAAAAAATAAACAGGGTTTCAGACCATAACATGGAATATACTTCCAGCAGGCAGGGACTGCAGGCCAATGCGGCAAGCACACACATTTTGTATAGGGAAGATTTTTTTTGATGACCAATGATAATAACACTAGTTAACAGGATGGACCCACTAAATAGGAGGCAATTGATAATAGGGGCAATATACAAAACAGGTAACCCAGTGAGAAGCATTGTAAATGCCAGAAAAGACGGGTATCCCAGCGGAAAATCCACAAGGGGCAGGCCATTAAAATCTGTAAAAGAAAAATGATGGCGGATATTGGTTGCAGTGCTTTCATACACCACAGAATCCGGTGAAATGCCAATACCGCTGTGCCGGGTAAAAAGATAAAGAAAAACACCTGCCGTAACAGACGCTAACAGTGCATCCCAGTGTTTACTGATAAATATGATGAAAGCGGACTTCATTAAGATCTGCAAAATATCGAATGTGTAATAAGGAACGATGAATTTTTTTTCTTTGATACTTCAACATTCAGTATTCTATGTTCACTATTCTAAACTCTTCTGCTTTCCAGTCCTTTTGTAACCAAATGCCTGTGATGCTCCACATGATATCCGGTAAAGTATAACATTTCGCGAAGGGTTAATTTTCCCAATAAAGGATGTGGTAAAATATATTTATCTAAAGCATCTTCACTATGTACGAGTGTTATATGGCAAAGTTTTATAACCAGGCCTGTTAGCTGTATCAGTAGTTTTGGTTTTTGGGCTACTTCAACGGGTGCAGGTATGAAACGACCGGAAGCTTTACCGCCTTCCTGCAATTTCACATGGTACTTCTCTACCAAATCCTCATAAGACCTGGAAGAGCGGTTGGCAATGCCGAATTTCCATTTTATAATAAATTTTGGGAGGCCCATAGCCATGTTCACGGGATTTATACTTTTTACAATATGGTCTAATTGCTGGGCTGCAGTCCATTTACCATCGGAGGCATAACAAAAATCGGTATCAGGTAATTGTTGTAATTGTTCAATGAACTGTGTATGGTTGCTTTGCAACATCTCAGCAATCTGTTCCTTATTCATAAAAGATAACGGATGGTGTAACTTAAAGTTAACATAATAATCTGGTTAACAGGGATATATGCACTGGAAAGCAATAAGGGGGGCCACTAACAAAAATGCCCCATCCGAAAATATGCGAAACAGGGCATTCCTTAAAACTCAACTCAAAAAAATTATTCAGCTTCAGCAACAACTTCTTTCACTTCCGGTATCATGCGCTTCATCATCCCTTCAATACCCGCTTTCAGGGTAATCATAGAGGAGGGGCAGCCACTGCAGCTTCCCTGCAACATCAGGTTTACAATACCGTCATTATAACTTTTGAACTGTATGGCACCACCGTCCATTTCAACGGCAGGCTTTACATAATTTTCTAATAATTCTTTTACCCTTTTTACAATATCATCATCATCTGCACTTACCGTATTGCTGGCTTCCTGTTTTACTTTGGCTACTTCTTCCTCATTGATTACAACGCCACCATTTTCGAGATAATCTTTCAAAAATTCTTTAACAGGGGGTATTACATCCTGCCAGTCCGAAGTATCGGCTGTTTTGGTAAGTGTAACAAAATTACTGGCGATAAAAACGCTCTTAATAAAAGGGAAACTAAACAACTCTTTTGCCAAAGGTGAAGGTGTTGCCAGGGTTTCATCTGCAAAATCAATGCTCTTGCCGGGGTATAATAATTTGTTAGCCACAAACTTCATGGTTTCCGGGTTGGGCGTCATTTCGGTATAAATACTGATAACAGGGTTTCCAGTTTTAATCATAATACATCTTTTAAGCTTGCAGAAATAATAGCTGCTATTCAAAAATAAACAAAAGGTGCTCAGGGTTTGTTCATTTGCGCAGTTCGCCTTGTAACAGGAGCTGATATTTTCGTATATCGAAAATTAAAACACATTTTGTCAGTGAATAAAGGTGATATAACCATGTTTGATGCAAATTTCAGGCTTTTTTCCGGTTTTGCGGGGATAAATAGCTTCTGTATCAAAACAGACCTTTTTACCATGTTTATTGTTGAAGCGGTTAAATATACGGCACGGATTGGATAGGGATAACCCAATAACATGCACAAAGATCGAAAAACGTAGCCTTCACATCTGCCCGGATAACTAGCTAAAATTAGATTGGCAAAGAACCGTTACCGGCGCGCAACGAAACCGGTACTATAGTGTACGGAAAAAAATATTTTAAGTTAACAATGGTACGACAGAAGTCAACTTTTAATTTCTATGCCAAACTGATTTTTTGAGCTGCAAAAAAATAATATAAGTAATTGATAGTAATCGAATTATAAGGGTAGTGACGAATTAGTTTTCACAATTTTTTATAAAAAAATGCTATTTTTCAAACAAATAAATCTGTCATTCTTAAAAGCATGCTGACAAAAAGCTATTGGACTGTTGATACACGTTACATAAATAAATATATCGCATTTCGCCATGCACACATATTTCTGTGCAAGGCTTAATAATTATAGTGGTAATTTTTTTAGAAAACGCAATATGCCTATACTGCCAATGATAATATATTTCGTCAAAGAAATATCCCGGTATATCTATAATGAATGAAAAAAAATGCAGGTTGATGTGTATGATAAGATTACAAACAACATATAATATTTTAAATGCTATTCTTACCTGCCAATAATCATTCTTTCAATTGAAAACCCTTTAAACGAACCGACTTAAATACTATGCTTGAGCCTGATGAAAACGCTACCAATGTTTATTTGCATAAAGCAGTATACCGCCCTTTTTCCAAAAAGGGAATTCATGTGTTCTCGGATTGTCCGGGCATGGTTGAATGCACGAAAATCCATTATTAATTACACTATCTGCATATTAACCGGTTTTCAATAACATTTAAGAAATCAGTTTTTGTACAGGAGTAATGCAGGAGGATGTTAAAAAAATTTACTCAACTATTCTCAGCTTCGCATAATTCAACATGATTTTTTTTTCGCCATTCAATTTAAAGTGAATAGTAGCGATCGGATTATGTGCAGAGCCTTCTATTTTTGCTACTGTACCAAACCCAAATTTCTGGTGCTCTACTTCCTGACCGGCCTGTAATTCGGTGGTATTGCTTGCTGCAAAACCGACACTGGGTTTATGTTCAACCACTTTATTCGCGGGGGGAATAATGGGCAAGTATTCTGGTTGGGTGTTGTATATTTCAGACTTTTTGGTTGGGGATGGACCGTATTTTTTTTCAGCATTGGCGGCATCACCAAAACCTCTTTTCATCCGTTCAAAGCCATTGCCCCAGTCAGCACCGGAATTATTACGGGCGCCACCGCCGGCGTAACTTTTATCAATAAATGCTTCGGGCATTTCTTCTATAAATCGACTAGGCTCATTCTGTACCAATTGGCCAAAACGATAGCGGGCATTGGCGTATGTTAACCATAACCGGTGTTTGGCACGTGTAACCGCTACATAAAATAGGCGGCGTTCTTCCTCCAGCTCTTCGCGGGTATTAATGCTCATGGCATTGGGGAATAGTGTTTCTTCAATACCACCTACAAACACACAGCCAAATTCCAGACCTTTTGCGGCGTGGATGGTCATGAGTTTTACTACATCCGTATTTTCTTTGTCATCATCAGCATCGGTAAGAAGGGTAATCTGTTGTAAATAAGAACCTAATGTTTTATCGCCCAGTTCACCATCATCATTGCTCGGGCTCTCTGTCCACTCTTTAATAGAGTTGAGTAATTCCTGCAGGTTCTCATAGCGGGCTAGGCCTTCGGCGGTCTTATCGGTAAATAGTTCTTTTACGATATTAGTATGTTTACCCACCTGCACGCCTACATCATACGCATTTTTATCCGTAAGCATACTTTGAAAGTAGCGGATCATGGTTACAAAATTCTGCAGGGCTTCCAATGTACCAGCTTTAAAACCAAACTCTGCAGCACGGGTTAATACTTCAAACATGGGGATGTTCTGCTCATTCGCATAAATAGCACATTTTTCCATGGTTGTTTTGCCAATGCCACGGGCAGGGTAATTGATGATGCGTTTTAAAGATTCGTCATCTCTGGTGTTCACGATTATACGCATATAAGCCAGGAAGTCTTTGATCTCTTTGCGTTGGTAAAAACTTACGCCACCATAAATACGGTAAGCAATACCCATACGGCGAAGGCTTTCTTCAAAAGAACGGCTCTGGGCATTGGTGCGGTAAAGGATAGCGAAATCGCGGTTGTAATAATGGTTACGTAATTTTTGTTCCTGTATGGTATCGGCTACAAACTTCCCCTCATCATTATCGGTCATGGTGCGAACCAGGTTGATCTTTTCACCTTTACTGTTTTCTGTCCAGAGATTTTTCGGTATCTGGCCCTTGTTATTTTTAATGACTTCGTTGGCTACGTTCAATATGCTCTGACTGCTCCGGTAATTCTGCTCCAGCTTTACCACTTTTACATCGTCGTAATCTTTCTGGAACTGTAAAATATTTTCGATGGTCGCACCGCGGAAACTGTAAATACTTTGCGCATCATCCCCCACCACACAAATATTCTCATGCATGGCGGCGAGTAACTTTGTTATTTGGTATTGTACTGCATTGGTATCCTGGTACTCATCTATCAATATATATTTGAACTTGCGTTGGTATTTGCTTAGTGCTTCGGGAATGGTGTTTAGTAATTCAAACATTTTCAGCAGCAGGTCATCAAAATCCATTGCCCCGTTTTTAAAGCAACGGTTAACATAGGCGGCATACACCTGCGCGAGAGCGGGCCGGTTGGCACGCATATCTTCCTGTTGTGTATAATAATCTACCGCATATTCTGCAGGCCCCACCAAGGCATTTTTGGCAGCAGAAATACGGTTGCCTACTATGCAGGGTTTATATTGTTTATCATCGAGGTTAAGTTCATTAACAACTGCCTTAATAACCGAACGACTGTCATCGGTATCGTAAATGGTAAAATTTTTCGGATAGCCGATACGTTGAGCCTCTGCGCGAAGTATTCGGGCAAATACACTATGGAATGTGCCGATATAGAGGTTCCGGGCTTCTGAGTTGCCCAGTATCTTTTCAATCCGCTCTTTCATTTCAGCAGCGGCTTTGTTGGTAAAAGTTAGTGCGAGTATGTTAAAAGCGTCCACACCGTTGGCCATCAGGTGGGCAATACGCGTAGTGAGTACTTTTGTTTTTCCGCTGCCGGCCCCGGCAATGATCATTAATGGTCCATTAATATATGTAACCGCTTCCTGTTGCGGTTCATTCAATCCTTCCAGATACGCTTGCATGGGTGCAAGGTACTAATTGCGGCTGATTGAGTTGGTTTGCGTGAATAAGTTATCACACAGATTTTTAAGGAGGGATTGTTACACCGGCCGAAAAACCACCTTCTATTGGTAAATATTGTAGATACTATTCTAATTTTATTTTTTATATTTGAAGTAATTAAAAAAATTAGTAATGCCAACAGGTACTGTTAAGTGGTTTAACCCGACCAAAGGATTTGGTTTTATTCAGCCGGAAGATGGTACAGAAGATGTTTTTGTACATATATCTGCTGTTGAACAAGCCGGACTTAAGGAGTTGCGAGAAGGGCAAAAAGTTTCCTACGAATTACAACTTGACCCCCGCAAAGGCAAGAGTTCGGCAGGTAACTTAAAAGAACTTTAGTAAATGGGTTAGCAACTATGGCTTATTTAAAAAAGGCCAACCCCTCTTTAATAAGGGAAGCCCTTTTGTTAGTAAAAGAATGATCGGTATTCCAGACAGATTAATCAAAATAAGCATGATTGGCTTTTTGAAAAATCAGGGCTATACCCTTATTAAAAGCATGCTCATCCAACATAATTAACTGCTTACCGGATGAGAGTGCAGCCAAATTGGGCAATTGAAAAAATTTCGGATTGTTCTAAATACTGGCGAACAGGTCTTTGCCGGATTTCTTGTTCAGTACAAAATAATCATCTGCTTCTTTTTCCAATTTAGAGAGCGTATATGCTTTTATGGATTTCGACACATCTTTAAAAATATCCCTGTTTGATAAAGCAAACCTCTTCCTGATTTCTGTGTTTTCCTGGAATGCTTTTAAACACATTAAGTCGCCCATGCTATGGCCAAAGAGTACTTTATTCTTTGGGTCTATCTGCAGTTTCGCTGCATTTAATTTGCAATAAGCGATTACACTTTTCACATCTTCTACGCAATGTTGAAAAGAAAATTCCCCTGGCTGCCCCAGCTGCCGCGGTAATCAAAATAGATTACGTTCCAGCCATGGGTACACACGGCCTTTGCCAAATCTAAATTTCTTTCATTACCTGGGTAGACATGCAATAACATAAGAAGCGGATGAGGCTGTGCACCATTTGGCTTATACATAAAACCCTGTTATAAACTTCCAGACGAAGGTAATTGCTGTTCTAAAAACCGGCGTGAGAATCAGCGGACCACTGTAAATCCCTTGGAACATGGGTATCATAAGCCTGCCCATACACCTTTACAAGACCGGCTGTTGCCACCAACAAAAGAAAAATTATGTTTTTTTTATGAAAAACAGTTTTAGATAATGATCGATAAACATATTGAATAAACTCTGGATATTATTGAAGTATAGCCCCAAAACTCACAAACCAGAAAAAATAAATTTGCTACTTTATAAAGAAATTAACAATTCTAGTTTACCCCGCGGCTTACAATGACCACATTAAATATGACAAGAATATTTATAAGTTAAACATTTAACGGTATTTTTTTTAGATTATGTTAAAGCGTGTACAAATAGCTGTTTTAATGCCCCATCCTAAAGTATAATATCTAAATTTGTTCTCCACCCATTGTTCTGCTACTACATTAATCTAAAAGCTAAAAGAGTATGCGTTTATTAAAAAGTAAAAACTGGAGTTGTCAGGCCTTAGCAATAATGGGTATGATGGTATGTATGAGTTTTGCCTTTACAAAGACAGAAACAGCCTCATCCAATTCTTTATTAAATAAAGAGATTACAGCAGTAAAGTCTGTTGCACAAATAAAGATGTCTATATATGACAGCCTTGATTTAAATTCATTGGGTTTATCGCGCCAGGCATTTGAATATGCGCTAACCGGGTTTACCAACTTATTAAATGCAGGGAAAATCCGTAAGGATAATCTTTTGACAATCCTTGATTTCAGTTTGCCATCCGGTAAGAAAAGGTTGTTTGTTATTGATCTTGCATCCGGTGAACTTGTATTTAATACATATGTGGCTCATGGAAGAAATTCAGGTACGAACATTGCCACAAAATTCTCCAATGAAACGAATAGTTACCAAAGTAGCCTGGGTTTTTATATAACAGGTGAGACATACACCGGTAAGCATGGTTGTTCGCTGCGTTTAGAAGGTGAGGAAGAAGGAATTAATGACAATGCATTAGCTAGAGGAATTGTTATGCATAGCGCATCTTATGTGGATGAATCTATTGTTGCATCACAAGGATATATCGGCCGCAGCCAGGGCTGCCCAGCACTTCCCGGAAATATCTACAAAGAAGTTATTGAAAAAATAAAAAACGGTAGCTGTCTGTTCTTGTACAGTCCGGATAAATATTACGCAGCTCATTCTAAAATACTGAAAGAAAGGGTTTAAGGTTGATAGATATATATTTTAAAAATGCCGCTGCATGAGCAGGTATTTTTTTGTAGAATATTATAGGTAAGCTTATGGAAAAAGGTACAACATTGGATTATTGGGCTCACCTTAATTACTTAGGCGATTAAGTTAAAAGTTTATGTAGCCTGAATAAAAAAAATGTTACATCCTTAACTCCTCTTTGATTAGCCCTGAACAGTTTTATTTTTGAATTGAATGATTCGGCAAGGGTACTTGTACTTCTGTTGATGAAGAAGTTAAGGATGTTGTTTAAATTATTTTTAACCGTAATGGCTACAGTAAAAAATTCTTTTACCTCATTATCCAATATCTCTTTTATTCCAATTTTCAAATCTTGTTTTTGCCGACGCCCTGTTTTGGTCTTCGTAAATATTTCTAAAGGCTAAATCTTGGTGATAGGCATGTTCAAAAGGGAGGTATTTTTAAAAAGAATGCTGGCTCTCTGTTATTGGCTTTGCATCCAATCCTTTTTCTTTTTGGCTAAAATATACCTGTACCTAGCAAGTAATTGTTTGGAAGTATCCCCATTTTCTAACACCTCTGGTTAATACTTTTTTTTCTTCTTTTGCTTTTTTATGGCTTCTTTTTCTTTATCAAGTTCTCTCCATCTTTCGCTAATCCTGATGTGCTGCAACGCCCCTCCATAGCTAGCCTTAACACATGAAACCTGTCGGTAACCCAAATAGCATTTGTAAATACTGTTGTAACAGCAGCTTCCATGTTTTTTGCCATGTCAAGGGTCACTTCTTTAACCTGCAAATGCTTATAGGGACGACCGAGTTTCATCAATACTTCAATAATGTCTTTTGACAGTGTTCCTTTTATGCTTATAACCAATGTACCCTGTTTGCCCTTACCTGCTTCATTTGTTACAAAAGTATATAGCTCGCCTCGCGATAAGGATACTTCATCAATGATTAAATAGGGGCCAATGTTACCAGGGAAAAGTAAATAATCTTCGGCATGTGGTTTTTGTTCCCATTCTTTAAAACCAGTGCTATGCTTTTTATAATGGCGGTTTAGTTTATCGGGTTTAACACCAAAAAACTGCTGATATTGGTAATGGTATTATCCCTTGTATCTACCTGTAGATTTTAAAAAATCCGATAGCTCCTGAGTAAATCCTGAGCCTTTGACGATATAGTTAAAATCATTGCGAATGATTGTGCCCGGGTCTGTTTTCAGACGCCACCTGCGCCTTTATATCTTTATAAAAACAGCTTTGCCCCGTATGGGAAAGTCTTGAATGGTTATCTCAGATAGCCCTTTTGATTCATACAAGCAAGCATTTATACCTTCAGCTAATATCTCGTTATTTTCTTCTAAGTAAATCTCAAAATAGAATTGCCTGCATTTTATTTTGCATAATTCAACCAAATTTGTAATACAGAAATGCAACAATAAATTCTTTGGCAGAAAATGGCTTATTAATTCTTTTCCAAGTGCTTTTTTTACTCGAAAATAAACTTAGTCCCCTAACTATTAAAACTGGGCCGATTAATGTGATTTATACTATGTAAAGTGGTAAAAATTCGAGACATGTAACGCATAATAATAAATTAGTTTAGACCTTTTTACGTGAAGAATGTAATATTTACAATGCGTTGGAAAACATTTTAGCAGCAAAAACCCTGTCGTTTCCATACACATCTTCCCTGAAATTCATTTTTTTGTTTTCATCTACCCATGCAGTATAATAAGTAATAATAACAGGGACAGAATGTTTTAATGATACTGTTTTTTCAACACCACTGTTCATTGCCGCTTCTATTTTTTCAGGGGTCCATTCGGGAGAATTTTCCAATAAATAGTTGGCCATTTTAACCGGATCGCTTAACCGTATGCAACCGTGACTGGCGGCCCTGTCGTCTTTTGCAAATAGGCTTTTTGCAGGGGTATCGTGGAAATAAATATTGAAGCTGTTTGGGAAAAGAAATTTCACACGGCCCAATGAATTATTTGCACCTGGCAATTGCCTGATGGTTGGTATGCCCCCGCCATTGCCGCTTACAATTTCCATATGTTTTGCAGCCAGATAATTGCTGTTCTTCTTCATGGCCGGTAAAATTTCAGCCTTAACAATGCTGGGGGGTACGTTCCAATAAGGACTAAACACAATTTGATCCAGATCATCTGAAAACATGGTTGTGTTATGCCCTTCCTTGCCAACCACTACCGGCATGTGTATTACGTGTGTGCTGCCTTCTGTTATGTGCAGCATAAACTCTGGGATATTAACGAGGATAAGCTTTCCTTCTTTTTTAACCGGCATCCAACGCATCCGTTCCATGTTTATTAACAGCTGCTGTATCCTGTTTAGCAAGGGTACATTAAGGCTTTTAATAAGTGCAGCGGTTATTTTGCCATCGGGACTGATGCCCTGATTTGTTTGGTATTCCTTTATGGAGGATTCGAGTGCTGGTGTAAAAGCGGCGGTTGTATCAGGTTCGGAAAGTTCGCCTGTAACTGCTAACCTTTTTTTGATGAGCAGTATTTCAGAAAAATCTTTGCCTACGGTAAACTTGGTTTTTGTTACAGGAATAGAATCCCATCCGCTTTTCTTGTTAATAGCCACATATTTGGCCAGCTGTTCTTTCAGATCACTATAAAAAGGGTTTGTTGCTGCATATTTTTTATTGTCTTTATCTGATATAACCGCGTCGGCCAGGCTGAGAATCGGCTGTTTTTTTATGGGAATAAATGTTTTGAAAGAAAGATCAGAGATATCTGCCTCTTTATAGGTGTCTAAAGTATACTGCACAAAACGTTTTGTAAGCTGTAATTCAATTTTTACAATGGATGGGTCTTTCGGATCAATGCTACTTTCATGCATTAACAGCTCATCCATCTTCTTGTCTAATTGCTTATTCACACTGTCGGTACTATACTTGTAGAGGCTCCTGAAGCCAAGTGCCTGTTCGGTTAACCCGTTTGAATCAAACCAGGCAAACTCAAAATTGCGGATATTATAAAAATCGCGCATATTTTCAGAAAGACTGTCATTCTTTACATTACCAGCCACAAACTTTTCAAAAGAAGTGCTGTCAAGGAAAATATCATTATAGGCGTTGGCCTTGGTAACGGAGTAATCCCTATGAGAAACCTCAGCTGATTCGGGCCCAGTATGATTTTTATGCCAAATTCTACGGCTTTTTGTTGTGCAACTGGTGCAGAATGTCAGGGTTAGAATCGAGAAAAAGATTATTTTTTTAAGCATATAAGCAATATACAAAACCTGTGCCTTCTATCCGGAAAGTTAAAACATAATTTTTTTTGATAGCCGGCTGCTTTTCTTAAGTAACCCATCTCATAGCTCAAATGTCTCCTTACCAATCATTATAACTGGGGTAATCATACCCAGAAAAACCAGTTATCAGTTTTGGTAAAAGGAATATATGAGGGTTACTTAAATGGATCTGCATATTTGAGATTATTAATAGAAGTAAGGTCTGTTAAGGTTTGTAAGAAGGCCAGTAGTTTTTGCCTATCCTGCGGCCCTACCGAATGTGCGGGAATATTGGCTGCCAACATATTCTGCAGGCTGGTTACGCTGCCATTATGAAAATAGGGGGCGCTAATGGCAATATTGCGCAGGCTACCGGATTTGAAACGTCTTTGGTTATTAATGCCAAGGTCTACGGGGTCTCCCAGGCCAAATGGGCCGGCCGGATTAGATGTGATAAACATAGGCGGGGCATGGCATCCGGCACATGTATTATTATTACCGGCAGTTAAAAACAGGGTTTCCCCATCCCGCTCATCGTCGGTGAAAGCAGCAATACCCTGTTTTACCTGATCGTATTTTGATTGATAGGTTACGATAGACCGGACAAACTGTGCCAATGCTTTTGAGATTTTATCTGTACTAACCTCTGTTGTACCAAATGCTTTTTGAAACAGGACAGGATAATAACTTAACCCCGATATTTTGGGTACGAGTTCGGAAAGGGTCATGCCCATTTCAGTGGTGTTCTGTATCGGCTGCAATACCTGGTCTTCCAGTGTATTGGCCCTCTCATCCCAAAACATTTTACCTGATTTATAAAAACGAACATTCAGCAAAGCCATTGAATGCCTGTCTGTTGAGCCCCCAAGAAAGCCTTTACTTTTAATGGCCGAATCAGAAAAAGAAAGATCCTGCCGGTGACAACTGCCGCAACTGATAGTATTGTTTTTTGAAAGATTTTTATCATAAAATAAAACCCGGCCCAGTGTGGCGCCGTCATTGCTTATTTGATTGGTAATGGGCGTATTATCTACGGTTAGTAAGTTAACAGCGATATGTGCAGGAAAGGGTAGGTTACTATAATTAAATGGAGCGTCGGGTAATTTCGGTAAAGGAATGGTAGTTGTGCCCGCAACCATACCGATACTAATGGCTGGAATGAGGCTACTGCTTATTGAATCGGTTTTGGAACAGTACTGAAACAGGCTGGCAGCAATAACAAGACATACGATGATGCCTGATTTTTTTTGTTTCATAATAGTTGGTTTTAGCAGAAAAGGTTATGTATAGGGGGCTTTTTTATCAGATACATTATTTTCTCAAAACCTACGCCCTTAACAAAAATTTATGGTTCAGCTGCCTTATCGGGCTTCTGCAAAAGCAATGCATTTATCGTTAGCATAGTAAATGCTGGATTGAAACAGGTATGCATTGTTTATATGCCTTGTGCCCTTGCGATTAATTTATAATACGCAAGGATCGAAAGCTGTATTTTTTAAAATGTTGGTTGAAGTGTTTTTATTATTTAGCTGGAAAAGGATGCACGCCTGTATAATGTAATACAATTCTGAAAAGATCGTCGGGCACAAAAGGTTTTACAATAATATCTGTTATTCCCATATCTTTTACCCTGTCTTCTACTTCACGTGGCAGACTGGCGGTAAGTGCCACGATGGGTATACGAACACCGTTTTCACGCATACGCCTGGTGGCCTCATAACCATCCATCACAGGCATGTGCATATCCATCAATACCATACCGTGCTTATTTATGTCTAACATATTCAATGCCTCCTGACCATTAAAAGCAACATCAATTGAGGCACCCCATCTTTCTAAAAATGTGCGTGCTACCAGTACATTTACTTCATTGTCTTCTACCAGTAATATAAATATACCGGAAAGCGGTTTACTTTCTTCCGATGGTAAATGATCAATGACTACCTCCCTGTTTTCATTTACAGAAATTGCTTTTGCAAAGGTTTGGGTAAAATAAAAAACAGACCCTTTCCCTGCCTCACTGCTAAGCTGCAGGGATGAGTCCTGTAATTCAAGTAATTTTTTACAGATAGCGAGTCCCAGTCCCGTACCACCAAAATTCCGGGAAGTAGATGTATCTGCCTGTGTAAATTGCTCAAAGATTATTTTTTGTTTTTCCTGCGCAATACCAATACCGGTGTCTTCTATGAGTATGGTGAGTGTTACCAAAGTATCGGTCTGACTATCAATTCGGATCTTTAATAATACGTATCCTTTTCTTGTAAACTTAATGGCATTGCTCACAAGATTGGTAATTACCTGGCCCAAACGTGTTGGATCTCCAACAATTTTGCTTTGTAATGCCGGATCAATTTGTAAACGTAACTCGATGCCTTTATCTTCTGCAGAAGTGCGTAAGCCCGATGAAATATTTTTTACAATATTTGCCAGGTCCATTTCTATGGATTCGAAATTAACCTTGCCTGCTTCAATCTTATTGTAATCGAGAATATCATTTACTATGGCCAACAGGTTATTAGCAGAAAAGAGCAGTACATTCAATTGGTCTTTTTGTTCTATCCGTGGGTTATCGCGTAAAATCAAATGCGTCATTCCTAATATTGAATTCAACGGTGTGCGTATCTCGTGCGACATGGTAGATAGAAACTCGTTCTTGGCTTTCAAACCCTGCTCAGCCTGTTGTTTTGCCAACTTGAGCGCATGGGCAAAACGAAAAGAAAGGATGAGTGATTGGAGGAAAAAGAAGCTAATATATCCTGCAAAAAGAATCCCCTTTTGCGCAGACACTACCATAAAATATTCCAGGTTAATAGTAATCAATACCAGGAATACCACACCTGTACTCATTAATGCATACCCCGCACCAAGCCGCCGGTTGCGCATAGCCTTGACATAAACATAAAAGGCATAACCAATCACACCAAACATAACCAGTAAGAAAGGATTTATGAGCTGGGTAAAAATAACAGGAGGAAAAACGACAACGATACTAGAAAGAATTAGACAAAGCCATAACTGCGTGCGCGTAACATATTTATTTGTATCCTCGGGATATAAGTAATGGGTGTATAAAATAAAAAAAGCTACGCTTACGAAAAGGGATAAGTACTCCAGGTGAATAGCAACGATCCATGGAAGATCAGGAAAAAGCGTATGTAAAATATAGGAGCGCGCCCCAACAATTCGATAACTGTAAATAAAAAAGAACAGGGCGAAATAAAGGATAGATTTATCGTGCCTTCCAAAAAGGAAGAGGCCGAAAAAAAATAAACTGCCCATTAACATGCAACCCGTAAGTAAGAGGTCGAATGCTCCATTTGTTTCTTTAGCCTGAAATAATTTGGTTTTATCACCTATAATAATTTCTTTATAAGGGCCACCTTTTGAATGCCAGAAATTAGCCACCTGAATTACTAACCGTAATGTATCAGAAGGGTTTATCAGTTCAACCGTTCTTTCTATCCATTTGGGTACTGATTTCTGCTCTGTAGAATCTGGGCTTCCGCTGCTGCAAAACTCCTCGCCATTTACAAAAAGGCGGTAAGCGGAATAGGTATCGGGAACCTGCAATGCTAGCTTGTTTTCATGTTTAGGCAACAGCATAATTACTGCATAAGAAGCATAACCAATTGATGGAAGGATTGAATCATGAATAACGGTGTTCTTCCAGAGTTTTGGAAAAGGAACAAAAGCCGACGGTACAACTGCGGTATCTTTTGCCGAGATCAGTTGATGCCAGTAAATGGCCCATTCACCGTTTAAAGGGATACTGTTTTGTTTTAGGTCAACCTGCCTCAGGTCAATGATGCCTTTTTGTGCAACAGGCATAACCGGGGGCTTGGTTTGTTTACATGAAAAAAGAACACAACATAAAATGAACAGCCCCAGAAAATGAAAATGGTATGGTCGCGTTAAAAAAGACATAAATAGCAGGTAGCGTGGGAATTTAATACACAAAAAATACGAAAGGGGGATATTACGCTACTAATTTAGTGAAAAGGACCCGCTAAAAAAATCTAATATGTGAATAAGAGTAATAAGCGGATAAAGACAGTAAAATATTCCCGATACTTCTTTTTCATTTATTCTGCGATAAAAACTTTTATCTTGTCAACAAGTTCTCATACTATGAAAGATCTTCTCCTTTTAATTAGCTGTAGCCTTATAGGTTTTGTGTCCACGGCACAAAAAACAGACAAACATTTACAGGCAGAGATAGCTGGCCTGTTAAGTCGATTTCATGGCGATATTGGAGTATACGTTCATGACCTGAAAAAGGACAGGGTTATCGCTATTAATGCGGATACCGTTTTTCCTACAGCCAGCATGGTAAAAATACCAATACTTACCGGGATCATGCAGAAAATTGAAAAAGGGGAACTTACTTATCATCAGCCATTAATCTACAAAGACTCGCTTTTTTATGCGGGGGAAGATATACTTGGCTCATATAAAACAAACGAGAAAATCGAGTTAAGCAAGGTGGTGATGTTAATGTTAACCACCAGCGATAATACTGCGAGCCTTTGGTTGCAAAGCCTTGCGGGGGGCGGTACGAGCATCAATAACCTGATGGATAGCCTGGGCTTACAGGAAACACGAGTAAATAGCCGTACAACCGGAAGAGAAAATAAAAGGGAGCAATATGGCTGGGGACAAACCACGCCCAGGGAAATGGTAACACTTGTAGAAAAAATAGTAAATAAAGAAGTGATCAGTTCCGCCGCCAGTGAAAAAATGCTTCGTTTAATGGGCCGGAATTACTGGGATGAAGAGGCCATCTCTCAAATTCCAACGGATGTATTTATTGCCAGTAAAAGTGGTGCGGTAAATGCAAGCAGGAACGAGGTGTTATTTGTGAATGGAAAAAAGTGCCGCTACCTGTTTTGTATCTGTACAAAAAATAACACGGATACCAGCTGGGATAAAAACAATGAAACCTGGGAACTTACCCGGAAATTGTCGAAATTATTGTGGGAGCACTACAACAGATAGATAAGGGCAGCCGGGCATTATTTGACATTCTTACAGCTCAACCAACCCCTTCCTGATGGCCTCCAATGCAAGGCCTACCCTGCTCTGTACTTTTAGCTTTCCGAACAGGGTTTCCCGGTAGCCGTCAATGGTTCTTTCACTAAGGCTCATGAGTGCAGCAATTTCGCGGTAAGTCATATCGGAACAGGCGTATTGTAAGAATGTTTTTTTAACGATCATTAATTTGTACTGCCTCTTTTTCTGAGTTTAATAACCGCCGGAAATTAATATTGCTTGCACCTGCATTATAATATCCTTTGCTGATGATTTCCTGTAATGCCTTTTCGAGTTCATCGGGATGGGTTTCTTTGAGCAGATAAGAACAGCAACCCGCTTTAATCATATCAATGATAATCTTATCCCCGTCGTTCATGGAAAGCGCCACCAATTTCATTTGTGGATAGTAGGAACTTAACCATTTGGAAGTTTCGAGACCGTTCATAACCGGCATATTCACATCAATCAGCATGATAGAGAGAACAATAAAAGAACAAACAGAAAATAATAATGATCATTACAGAGGCGATATTATTATTGATAATGCTGTTCAATAAAAAATGACTATAGATACTTTCATAGAAATAAAAGCCGGTAAAAAGTGATAGGCCGGGCAATAACCAGTATTGTACTTTGAAGTAAGGCAAACAGATTTTATACAGCACTGCACTAATGAAAATAATTTCTACAGGCAAATTGATATTGTATAACCAGTGGTTATTCAGGTGATAAATAAAGTAAAGTATATATCCCGTAAGCTCGAGTAGCACAGTAAACAGCATAAACTACCTGAAATAACCCCAGTAGCCCACCTTCCCATTTGAAAGGTAAAGAATGGAAGAAACCAGGCATACGGCTTCCATTATTTCACTGAAAGGGAAAAAAAGCATACATAAAATTTAAGGCCACATAGCTCCGTTATCATATGAGTCATCACCCACCGGCGGATCTCCATCAACCGGATCGTCAGCCGGAGCCATAGCTTTTTTCATCATGACTTTACTTTGGGCTTTTCCAAATATTCCTGTAACAGGGTTATTGATGGAAAGAACCTGCTGCAAGTTTCTGTCTGACGTAAACCTTGTGGCTACAAGCATAAAGGTTATTTTATCATTTACAACCCCAGGCATAATAGCAATACCTGCCTGATCAGGAGGCGCAGGCCCTCCGGCATTGATTGTTTTTTCGGCTGAATCAAGGTAAGCTCTCAGCTCAGTGAATGTAAAACAAATGGCATCGGGAAATGAAGGGAGATTGGTAGCACCAGAATTACTAAGCCTTTGATCGAAAGCTCTTTTCATAATAAATGCTTCACCCTTCGGCAGTGTTCCAGCTAGCCCGGCAAAAGAAGCTTATTTTTTTATTTTTTTTGGATATAAGAGTTGTCTTGCAAGCGTTAATTGAGGTTGTGACCTCAATATTGACATAATTATCCGGATTAAAATCGGGTATTTTCCCCATTTTCTCTTCCGGGGGAAACCCCGTTTATAAAAAAGGGGGTTTCCTAATCAGCTTTTCCAGGAGAAATACAAATTTTATAGACCATTCATTATGTATAAAAAATACCCAATAATGCGGCCGCTTGAAAATACATGTAATGATTTAGAGAAGCTGTATGAGTTAATTAATATTTTTTACTATTAGGCACATCACAGGTAAATAAATATAACTGAAGGCCGATTCGGTGTTCTCTCATAGTTTATTACAAGTTTTCTAAAATTCAGAAGCCAGGCAAAAGTTCTTTCTATGATCCAACGTTTTGGTTGTACTGCCCATTTAGTTGTCTTATCGGTTCGTTTTACAATGGTCATCTTCATTTGTAGTTGCTCCTTTACCCATTTTATCAGCTTGCCCCGGAAACAAGCATCCGCAAATATTTGTTTCAGGTTTGGTTCATTATACTTTGGAGCGTTCAATTTTCCCAGCACTTGTGTTGCCCTTTGCGATCGTGCATATTGGCTGCATGTACAACAACATCTATTAGTAAACCCAGGCTGTCCACTATCACATAGCGCTTCAGACTTTTTAATTTTTTATTGCCGTCAATTCCACGCTGCATCCCGCTT
>JAYSXR010000334.1:0-2721 GCA_043717145.1 Chitinophagaceae bacterium
ATGCAAGGTAAACAATCAACAGGTGCGAATTCCATTTCAGTTTATAAAAATAAAAAAGGAGTTATTGTTGGGGGTGACTTTACAAAAGACACCATCAACAATAATAATTGCGTGCTGGTATCTTTTGAGAAGGGCAACGCAAAAATGTCTATTCCCCAAACCCCGCCCCACGGCTACCGTTCCTGTGTTATTTACTTAGATGAAAAAAAACTGCTTACCTGCGGTACATCAGGTATAGATGTTTCGAAAGATGGCGGTATAAACTGGCAACTTATTTCAAAAGACAGCTTTCATGTTTGCCAGAAAGCAAAAAAAGGGAAAACAGTTTTCCTCGCGGGGGGGAACGGGCGGATCGCAAAACTCATCTATCTTTAAATATTTTTTGCCTTTTAAACTTTTACAAATCCGCATCATCTTATTAAAAATAGTAACATGAGAAAACTACTTTTTATTTGCTTCAGCTTTTTCTTTTTAATGTTCTATATACCTTCCACAGCTTCTGCCCAGCGGAGGTTGACCATGAAAGAACGAATGAAAAACAGGGCCGACAGCCTTTCCCCTGAACAAAATAAAGAAATCAAACAAAGATTGAAAAATAAATACGATAGTCTTCCTGCCGAACAAAAGGAACAGATAAGAGAGCGGATAAAAAGCAGGTTGGATAGTTTATCACCCGCTGAGAAAAGGAAATTACTGAAAGAATACAGGAAACAGAAAAATGGTTAACCTAGGTTTCTTAAGCAAGCAAGATTCATATTCAAAGGTCAATCATATCGGGTGCCCTTTGTTATTTTTCGAAAGCAAAATAAACTGCCCCTAAAATAAACGGGAAGCTAATCAGGTATTTGGTTTGAAAAAGCTCTTTAAAGTATAGAACAGCAAATACTGTAAATAGTGCCAGGGTTATTCATGTCGGAAAATAAGCGGAACCTTATTGTCTTCATCAAATAGTTTTCATTGGATTTATTATGAAAATACTGCAGTAATGCCTTTTAATCCATAGATCGCAGTGCTTACAAAGTGATAGCAAGGAATTTTGAACATAAAAAAAGAAGCTGTCCTTTTGAGACAGCCTCTTAATCTGTGGGGGCACACGGGTTCGAACCGCGGACCCTCTGCTTGTAAGGCAGATGCTCTAAACCAACTGAGCTATGCCCCCTGATTTATTGGGATTGCAAAAATAGGGGCTGGACCGTATCCTCCAAAAAAAAGTTTGTATTATTTGCAATTAATTGAGCTGTAGGGCCGGTAAACGGTAATGCTGGCTGTCATATACAAACAATTCTTCTATCTGGTAAGTCCAGTATTTGTATAAGGGCGATTTGGAGATATAACTATCGGCCTCCGTTTTTGTTTCGGTATTAATGGTTACCCAACAGGTCTGGCTTTCCATACTTACGGCATAGCTGTCAATAATGCCTTTATTGATCAAATAATTAATATAAGTGCGGTGCGGGGGCACCAATGCCATAAAATCTTCATCCATAGTGAAGCTAATAATTGACTGAAACTTCTTCATTCTCATCTGTTTTACAGCCAAAGTAATACAAGATTCATGCTGCATTTTATCAGATGGCAAACTGGCTACTTTTAGACTGTTAAACTGCTGTTATTGCAGTCTGTGGCTATTTTTTAACATAGAGATTATTAGGAAACACCGTTGCACAGATATGTTTGTTACACTTTTCTTGTAAAAAATTTCGTCAACCCACTGCTTCATTTTTAAAAGGGGAGTGGTAATGGAAATTGTTAATAGAAATTTTGCTTTTCTGATATAAGGCCAAGAACTAACTTTGCTTAATGCCTCGTAACAATTTCCATGAAGAAGCTTCCCAACCCCTGGAAGTAGCCGATACTGATGTATTGACGGCCATCTCCCCGTCGTACAGCCTTATTGTGTGGAATGATGAGGTAAACACTTTCGAATGGGTTATTGATACCCTCATAGAGATCTGCGGCCATTCTACAGAACAAGCCGAACAATGTGCCATGCTTATTCATTCACAAGGGAAATATGCCGTAAAGAAGGGTGAATACGATATCCTTAAACCTATGTGCGATGCCATTACAGACAGGGGAATTGGGGCAACTATTGAGGTAATAGCTGGATGATGTGAATTTTGAATGAAATTTATACTGGCTTGCTTTATTGCGCATTTTTTTCTGTGTTCTGGTCTTTCCCGGTTTCCAGTTATTTTTGACCATGCCATTACATGCTTTAGATCAATCCTTATGGTTCCCTCCTGTTGAAGATGCAGGGGCGGATGGTTTGTTAGCCATGGGTGGCGACGTGAGTGTAAACCGGTTATTGCTTGCATATAAACATGGCATTTTCCCCTGGTATGATGGAGATATTCCTTTGTGGTGGTGCCCTGATCCGCGCTTTGTGCTTTATCCAAAAAATGTAAAAGTGAGTAAAAGCATGGAATCACTGATTAAAAAAAAGAGCTTCCAATTTACCATCGATCAATCATTTACGCAAGTCATCCGCAACTGCAAAGAATTACAACGAAAAGGCCAGGATGGTACCTGGATAACAGATGAACTGGAAGCATCTTTGAATGAGTTACATGCATTAGGGTTTGCACACAGTGCAGAAACCTGGTTAAATGGCAATTTGGTAGGTGGATTATACGGGATAAGAATGGGGAAACTTTTTTTCGGGGAAAGTATGTTCAGTAAAGAAAGTAATGCCAGCAAATTTGCATTCATCCGTTATAT
>JAYSXR010000335.1:0-24221 GCA_043717145.1 Chitinophagaceae bacterium
GTAGAGTAACCGATTCTCACTTTCAAATAATTGATGCTTTTGTTATTTTGCAAACTTGTGATAGCAGAAGTTGGGATAAACGACAAACTTGCACTTGGATAGAAGATACTTCTATTTTCTGGCTCCAAGGTAGATGTCCAGCTGTTACGACCACCTACGGTTAAATAAGCATACTGTTTATACCCAAAGCGTCCCTGAGCAAATGCTCCTATAGTCTGGTCTTTAATTTTGTAATCAAGATCCTGTCCGTTTTCACTAACAATGTCATGCGTTACAAAGTTTGTATGATCTAACAATCCATATACTAATTGTTGTGTGCTTAAATAACCTATTTGCTGAAAAGTATTTTCACGTGAATTCACACCCGCATCAACAGTCAGATTTATGTCATTAGTCAGGTTATGATCATAATTAAGTAAAAAGGTATGGTCCCAAATATTACTGGTTCCTGAAGAAGTACGGTAAACACCGGTAGCCCATACACCAGCTCCCCCTTTGTTTTGAGCATATACCTGATTTTCTGCATAATTATCAAATCCAATCCTGTAAGAAAGGTTTAATCCCGGAACTACTTCATATCGAAGTGCAAAATTACCATACGTCCTATTTACTTTATCACTTGTAAATGCATTATATAAAGTCCACCGTGGGTTTTGGATATCATTACCACCGCGATAATACACATGTGAATGATCTAAAGGATTTTCATAAGGTAACCCCATTAAATCTACTGCGGTTGGTGTATACATCACATCCCCAAAAACTGAGGTTGCCGTTGCACGGCTACCAAAGCTGGTACTGGTTGGTGGCGATTTAACATCATTAGAAACGTAATTAATTGTACCAGTGGCGGTAATTTTATTAGTAAGTTTAGCTGTTCCGCCAAATCCAAAAGTGTTCCTGTTTACACCATTACCGATAGTAAAGCCTTGGTCATCTAAATAACTAAAATTGGCATTATAATTAAGCCCCGGAGTAGAACCTGCTATGTTAACAGATGTATTATTAACGCCGCCTTTTCTAAAGAAATTTTTAACACTATTGTAAAATTTATAGTCATAGGTAGCTCCAACAAATTCAGGAAACGCCGAGGTCAATGCGGGCCTGTCATAGGGGTGTTTTACTTTTGTAGGGGGATCAGTAAACTTGGCTCCCCAGTTACTAAAGAAAGCAAGTCCTAAACTCAAATCAAACCCACCACCATAACTTTGGTTATATTCTGGTAGGTTAGCAACCTCATTGACAAAATATGATTGCGAAACAGTTATTTCTGATTTTTTTCGGGCACTCTGTGTTGCGCCATTTTTTGTAGTAACTATTATTACACCATTTCTACCAACCTCACCATATAGCGTGGTAGCACTTAATCCCTTCAATACACTTATATTCTCAATATTGTTAGGGTCAAGGTCGAGAAAACGGCTTGATGTCTGGTTGCCATATACGAAACTTGCATTGGTATTTGTATTCGAGTTAAAAGGAACCCCATCTACAACAAATAAAGGTTGCGAACTACCCGTAATAGTACTTACACCTCTAATTACGATATTGGTACCACTTCCGCTAAGACCACTTGTATTAAGAATATTTACACCCGGTGCCTTACCAGTCAAAATCCTTCCGATGTCTCCTTCAGGCCTTAATTCAAGGTCTTTTTTACTTACTGTAGACACCGCATAGCCCAAGGCCTTTTTCTCCTTTTTCATACCCAAAGCGGTAACTACTACCTCACTTAAGTCTTCACTAAGGTTTTTAAGTGATACATTCATTAAAGTAGTGGATGCCGAAACCACCATCTCCTGTCTACTAAACCCTACACCTGAAACGACAATAGTGCTACCAACTTTTACGGGTAGTCGAAAAACACCGTTTTCATCTGTTACTGTTCCTTTTTGTGATTTCTTTTCAAAGACAGATGCACCTTCAATTGGTTTGCCTTTGTCATCTATAACCTTACCGGTTACTGTGGGAAGCTGGGCGAAAATGCCAAGAGTTACAAGCATTAGGGCACAAAAACTCAGAAGTAGTTTTTTTCTCATGTTGTTATTTTTAGTAATGGTGAACCGTTTATCCGGCATTCTGACCACCTAAATAAGGTAAAAGCTGCTCATAAAAATTTAAAAATGTTAAATTTTAAGCTTTTTTTAATGTTGATCGCCCTTACCAATCGTTTGTAATTTACGTAAAAGAGTGCTGTATCATATATGAAAATATATTATAAATCAATAATGACAATGCTTATACGGCTATAGAATATATTTATACCAGCAAATAATGGCCTTTTAAAAAAATATTTACAGTATTCGACTCAAGAAGTATTAAAAGCCATTTGAAATTTACCGAATTAGCCTGTAAATGTTTTTTTAATTGATTGCTGTAGAAAACCCTACAACTAATGTAGTTAATCACTAATAAAAAGGAGAAGTGTCTTGACTCAGGTTAGAAAAATTACATGTAAATATTTATTATACAATAATTTTTTCATTTTTAACTAATTTATAATCAATTATTTATCAATTTTAAAACGTTTGCTTTCTGCTTACGGGTATTGTAATATAAAAAATGCTTAAACCCCTTTTATAAGCCTGTTACGCATGTATTAAAAAATGCTTAAAATTAAACCTGTCGGGGAGCATAAATTTATGCACAGGGCCAAAAAATAATTTTGGAATGTGCCCCATTATTGTAATTTAGTGGGAGAATTTAATGGGTTAGTAAGTAAACAGGGTCAACAGTGATGTTGGCCCTTTTACGTGCCGCAAAGACTGTGTTTCCGCGGATTCATCAATCTGGACTTACCATATAATTGAGTACATGTTTTATGCTGAGGACGGTTTACAATTGATTTAAAAAATAACTGCCGGCTTCTGATTGGCCCACTATTTTTCTTTCATTTCTCCCTTTACCTTTAAGTCATGAGCAAGATAAAAACAGCTTTTTTTTGTAGTAACTGTGGGTATGAAAGTGCCAAGTGGTTGGGAAAGTGCCCGGGTTGCGCCGAATGGAACACATTTACCGAAGAAATTTTAGATAAAGGAAATAACAAAGAAGAAAACTGGGACAACTATACACCTGAAAAGAGAAATACCAAATCAGTTGCGTTGAGTGACGTGGTGAGTAATAAAGAAAAAAGGATTGTAACCAAAGATCCTGAGCTGAACAGGGTATTGGGTGGCGGCATTGTTCCCGGAAGTATTATTTTGGTTGCCGGTGAACCAGGTATTGGTAAAAGCACTTTGTTTTTACAAAATGGTTTATTATTAGAACAACTAAGGGTCTTATATATCAGCGGTGAAGAAAGTGAGCAACAGATAAAAATGCGGGCCGACCGTTTAAAGATACCCAATGATAATTTTTACCTGCTAACCGAAACGGCTACACAAACCATTTTTCAGGAGATAAAAAAACTAAAGCCGCAACTGGTCATTGTAGACTCTATACAGACATTACAATCTAACCTGATAGATTCTTCTGCAGGAAGTGTTTCACAAATTAGAGAATGTGCTGCAGAATTTCAGCGGTTTGCCAAGGAAACGAATACCCCTGTTTTTTTAATCGGTCATATTACCAAAGACGGTGCGATTGCCGGTCCCAAAATATTGGAGCACATGGTTGACACTGTTTTACAATTCGAAGGAGACCGTCATTATGCTTACCGTATTTTAAGGACCTTGAAAAACCGTTTTGGAAGTACCGCGGAATTGGGTATTTATGAAATGACAGGTGAAGGGATGCGGATCGTATCAAACCCATCAGAAATTCTGATTGCACAAAGAGAAGAGCAATTGAGCGGAAGTGCCATTGCTGCTACATTAGAAGGCATGCGGCCTTTACTAATAGAAGTACAGGCACTCGTAACACAAAGTGTGTATGGCACACCACAAAGAACGGTTAGCGGCTTTGATTTGCGAAGGCTACAGTTGTTATTAGCTGTATTGGAAAAGCGCGGCGGTTTCCAGTTTGGGATGAAAGATGTATTTATTAATATTGCCGGCGGCATTAAAGTAGAAGACCCATCAATAGATCTTGCGGTAATCTGTGCATTGCTTTCATCTTATGAAGATGTTCCCTTGCCAGCACATATTTGTTTTGCAGGTGAAGTTGGGTTGAACGGAGAGATTCGTGCAGTAAACAGGATCGAACAGCGTATTGCCGAAGCCGAGAAATTAGGCTTTGAAAAAATAATTGTATCCCGCTATAATAAAAAAAGTTTCGACCCGAAAGCGTATAAGATAAATGTTACTGCATTGAGCAGGGTCGATGAAGTGTATCAACAATTGTTTTGAAGATAGAGAAGTTAAAAGGGTTAAAAAGAATGCACTCAATACATAATCCATTAAACTTCCATTGCGGTAAATACCGAATTAAACAGAACAAATCCATTCCGAAATATACAGAATGGTTTTTTCCGCAGAAAAATATATCGTTAATTTTTTACACCTGTTCTATCCGCACAATTGTGAGGGATGTGGTACAGATATAATAGGTGATGCCTTCTTTCTTTATGCAAGGTATTTGCATCGTATACCTGAGACCCGTTTTTTTCAATCATCTGCCAACCCGGTTGAAAAATTATTTTATGGGAGGCTTCGGTTTACACATGCTGTAGCCACCTATTATTTTACAAAAGATTCTTTGCTTCAATATTTACTCATTCAATTAAAATATAAGGGCAATAAAGAAGCGGGCTATTTTTAGGCAGGTTGATGGCTTGCGCATTAATGAAGACTCAACGTTTTAAAGATGTAGATGTGCTGGTGCCCTTGCCGCTGAATAAGAAAAAAGAACATATTTGCGGCTATAACCAGGCCGCCCTTATTTGTGAAGGAATAGCCCAAATTTGGCATAAGCCTGTTTGAAAAAAAGGCAGTAGAGCGAATAAAATATACTGAAACCCAAACCCACCAGAACCGGGCCAGTCGCTACCAGAATATAGACGGTGTATTTGCCTTTACAAATGAAACCGCCTTAAAAAACAGGCATATATTACTCATAGACTATGTAATTACAACCGGTGCAACCCTTGAAGCCTGTGGTTCAACCATCCTGAAAGCAGAAGGCACATCGCTCAGTATTGCTGCCGCGGCTTATGCGATATAGCAGATAGTTTCAGGGTATAACCAAAAATGATAAGCGGGTTTTATATCAGGTCACGATAAGTATATTGACCGAACCCAGCCGGTAAACACCGATTTAACCTTTCCATTTATGAAAATATAACCAACCTTTTCTATATTTAACTGTTATAAACTAAAATAAAAATAATGAAATATCTTTTAACCATTGCCATTGTAGGCATCCTGAGCTCATTTACTTTGCCAGGTGGCCCGACCATACACAGTTTTAAAGTAAAATCCATTGAAGGGGGAACGATTGACTTCTCTAAATTCAAAGGGAAAAAAATATTGGTGGTAAACACCGCTTCAAAATGTGGTTATACACCTCAGTATGAAGCATTGGAAAAAGTATATGAGCAATACAAAGACAAATTGGTGATCGTTGGTTTTCCCGCCAATAATTTTGGCGCACAGGAGCCGGGTGCAGACAGCGAGATACAGGAATTTTGTAAAGCAAGGTTTGGCGTGAAGTTTCCATTGGCCAGTAAAGTAAGCGTTAAGGGTGATGATACTGCGCCTATTTATAAATGGCTGACCAGCAAAACCGAAAATGGCGTTTTAGATGCTACCATTGGCTGGAACTTTAATAAATTTTTATTGGATGAGAACGGTAAGATGATTGCCTATTTTCCAAGTAAAGTAACACCGGATAGTGAAGAGATTTTAAAATACCTTAAATAACTTCTGATGTCGCAGATTTAAATATGATTTTTCTGAAGGAGGATGTTTATTAAAACATCCTCTTTTTTATTTTTTATATCCTTTACTTTTGGTACCCACGGATTGATGAGAAATCATAAAAAAATCCGTGAGACCTGAGATGTTATTTAAGGATGTGATAGGCCAGCAGGCAACCAAACAACATTTAGCAGCGATGGTAGAACAGAACCGCCTTAGCCATGCATTGCTTTTTCTGGGTAAAGAAGGCTGTGGTGCTTTACCATTGGCGATGGCTTTTGCGCAGTATGTTGTTTCACTTCCGCAGCCTTCTCCTGTTGTGGAGGATTTGTTTGGTGGGATGACTGCTCTAGAACCCACACCTTGCTACATTCATCCGGATGATATTGCGTCGCAGCCCGCTTTTCTAAGGGCAGGGCAGCTTATACACCCTGATCTTCATTTCTCCTACCCCGTTATTCCAAAAAAGCCGGGCGATAAACCTACCAGCACTGATTACATTGCTGAATGGCGGGAGTTCGTTCAATCTTATCCTTATGGGAATGTGTACGACTGGTTGCAGTTTATTGGTGCAGAAAATAAACAGGGCAATATTACGGCTGATGAATGCAACGATATTATCCGCCAGTTAAGCCTGAAAAGTTTTGAGAGCGAATACAAAGTATTGCTTTTATGGATGCCCGAATACCTGGGCAAGGAAGGCAATAAATTATTAAAACTGATTGAAGAACCCCCACCTAATACTTTATTTATTCTCGTAGCGGAAAATGATGAACAGATTCTGCCTACCATTTTAAGCCGTTGCCAATTGGTAAAAATCCCGCAATTAGAGAACAGGGAAATAGAGCAGGCATTGACCGCCCGTGCTAATGTGCCGCCAGATACTGCCCGGCAGATAGCCGGTATTTGTGAAGGTAATTACCGTGAAGCGTTGCAATTATTGCAACATGCCGACGAAGACTGGCAAAGCTTGTTAAGAGACTGGCTGAATGCCACTTTGAAAGGTGGCCCTATTGCCCAGGTAAAATTTGTAGAGGAAACCAGCAAGCTTGGGCGTGAGAAACAAAAGCAGTTTTTACGCTATTTTAACCACCTACTCGAACAAAGTATACGGATAAAAGTGCTGGGGGCTGAGCAGGTAATGCTGGGGGATAATGAGAAAGATTTTGCCCAACGGCTTAATAAAATTGCCTCGGTAAGCCAGCAACAAGTCATTATTGAGGAGCTTGACAGGGCCGCTTACTATGTAGAACGCAATGCCAACGCCAAAATGCTGTTTCAGGCACTGACCATTAAACTCTACCACATCATTCAGAACAAAACCTTAATTTTGTTCAATTAAGCCTTTGCCGGGTGATGGCAGTTGGCTGTGAGGGGGATTTTTGGAGTGGCACGTGTGGAATTGGTTTGCTATATGAAGAAAACCAACGAAAGCACTTGAACTGTTATACGCTTATCAATATATTTTGAAGGCACCGATGCTGGTTACGATTACACATAATTTCTTTAATCAGCACAACAGCGAACAGAAAGCTGAAGTGCTTTGACACAACCAAAGCATCATAGCAGTACTATAGCCCGCCCAACCATTCTCTTTAGTTTACTTTATTAACTAACCAATTTATCAATTGAGATATGGGATGTGGATCATGCAGTTCATCAAAAGACGGGGGCAAACCGGGCGGGTGTAAAAGCAATGGCGGGTGCAGCACGGGCGGGTGTAACCGTTTGAATGTACACGACTGGTTACTGAACCTTCCGTTCAGCGACCCTGAAAGCTCCTGCAAAGTTGTTGAAATCAGTTTCAAGCAGGGCAGCCGGAAAGATTTTTACCGCAACACGACTTTACAATATTTTGAAAAAGGGGACTATGTTACCATTGAAGGCATTAGCGGATTTGATGTTGGCGAAGTAAGCCTTACCGGCGAACTGGTTCGCATGCAACTGAAGAAAAAAGGGGTGGATGAGTTTAGTCCGGATATGAAAAAAATCCTCCGTCGCAGCAGCGACAGGGACATTGAGACCTTCAAGATCAGCAAAAGCCGAGAAAATGAGATTCTGGCGCGCAGTCGCGCCATTGCCCGCCAATTAAATGTACAGATGAAACTCAGTGAAGTTGAGATACAGGCAGATGGCAAAAAAGGCACTTTCTTTTATACCGCCGATGACCGGGTTGATTTTCGTGAGTTGATCAAAATGTATGCAGGCGATTTTAAAGTAAAAGTGGAGATGCGCCAGATAGGCATCCGCCAGGAAGCCGCAAAAGTAGGTGGTATCGGCAGTTGTGGCCGTGAGCTCTGTTGCAGCACCTGGCTGAATGATTTTAAAAGTGTGAATACTACTGCTGCACGTTACCAGAACCTGTCTATCAATCAAACCAAATTAAGCGGGCAGTGTGGCCGTTTGAAATGTTGTTTGAATTATGAACTGGATACTTATTTAGATGCGTTACAAAATTTTCCGGATTATGCGGAAACATTGGATACGGCAATGGGTACGGCGCATCTGATCAAGAAAGATATTTTCAAGAACCTAATGTGGTATATACTGCCTAATAACAGTAAACATTTCCCATTAACTATTCAGCGCGTGAAAGATATTAAGCGTTTAAACCAGCAGGGGCAAAAAGTGGATGAGTTGCAACACGTAGAAATTGTTAACAGTAAGAACAAAGAAGTAGAACCGGCATTTGTGGATTTAGTAGGACAGATCAGTTTAAAAACATTAGAGAAAGACGATAGGCGCAGGCGTGATCAGGAGCGTGGAAACAGGGGGCCGCAACAAGGTTCAAGGCAGCAGGGCTCAAGAAACCAGGGATCAAGAGATCAGGGATCAAGGGAACAGGGATCAAGAGATCAGGGGCCGAGACAGCAAGGACCAAGGCCACCGCAGCAGAACCGAGGCCCGCAACAAGGTTCTAGAGACCAGGAGTCAAGACAGCAAGGACCGAGAGATCAGGGACCAAGACCCCCACAGCAAAACCGGGGGCCGCAACAAGGTTCTAGAGATCAGGGGCCAAGGCAGCAGGGTCCGAGACCCCCACAACAACCGAAGCCGCCGCAGGGTTCACCACCGCCAGAACCTCCAAAAGAAAGTTAAAACAAAAACCGCTATCAAATTGGATAGCGGTTTTTGTTTGCGGGGTAGCTTTTTTTTGATCTTACTAAATTCCGTTCATTTCACTTATTGAAACAATCAATTCAGTTTATCCATTTCCTTTGCTGTAAACTCCATAAGCGTTTTGATGTGATCGGGGGAGAGATCAAATTTTAATCCGGCTGCTGCATATAATTCAGGAAGTGTTTTAGTGCCGCCCAGACTTAATGCATTGATATAATTCTGTAATGCCTGTTGCGGGTTTTGCTGGTACTGCATCCATAAACCGATGGCACCTAACTGGGCAATGCCGTATTCGATATAATAAAACGGCACTTCAAATAAATGCAACTGGCGCTGCCAGCCTACTTTACGGTATTCATCAAGACCAGTGTAATCAATGCTGTTAGTAGAAAATTCCTGTAAGATTTCCATCCATCGGTTAGTTCTTTCTTCGATGGTGTGTTTTGGGTGCTCATAAATCCAATGTTGAAATTTATCTATGATGGCAATCCATGGAAAAATGGTGATGGTTCTTTCGAGCTGGTGTTCTCTAGCGCGTGTAAGTTCCTCTGCATTATCAAAGAACGCTTCCCAATGGTTCATGCTGAACAATTCCATGGCCATGCTGGCCACTTCTGCAATTTCCATCGGGTATTCTTTGAAAGCACTTAACTCTAATTTGTGTGCGAGGAAAGAATGAATAGCATGGCCCCCTTCGTGCACCATGGTTGTAACATCGCTCATTTGTCCGGCTGCATTCATAAAAATGAATGGGGCACCGCTTTCTGTAAGCGGACAATTATATCCGCCTGGTGCTTTGCCTTTGCGGCTTTCCAAATCAAAATGTTTTAACTCGTTCATCTTCCGCAAACAATCTGCGAAAAAGGGATTTAGCTCTTCAAAACACTTTACAGATTTTTCATATAGCTCTTTACCATCTGTAAATGGTTTCAGCGGTTTGATACCTTCGGGTTCTGCCTCTGTATCCCAAGGGCGCAATAAATCTAATCCCAGTTTTGCTTTTTTCTTTGCATAAATCTTTTCTATCAGCGGAAGTACATGGAGTTTAACGGCTTCATGAAACTGGTAACAGTCTTCTTTGGTATAATCAAAACGGCCCAGTTCTACAAACTTGTAATCGCGGTAATTGGCGAATCCGGCATTCTTTGCCACCTCATCGCGTTTTTGAATCAGTTGCGAATAGAGGTCATGCATGGCCTGTTTGTCCTGTAAGCGGCGATCCTGTATTTTCCGGTAAACTTCTTCGCGCAAAATTCTGTCGTGGCTTTCTAAAAATTTAGCTGCCTGTTGTAAGGTATATTCCTGGCCATTAACTTCTACTGTCATCTTACCGGCGATGGCACCATATTGCTGCTGCATTACACTAAGTTCTGCCTGCAGTGGGATATTCGCTTCGCGGAAAAGTTCAATGCTTTTTTGTACACTTCGCAGATAAGTAAAATATTTTGGTTGGTTTAATTCTTTAGTAAAAGAACAACCAACGAATTTCCTATTCAACAGATCTGCATAAGGCTGCAGTTTGGGTTGAATTTCCATACAGAAAAAAGTGAAGGCATCTTCGAGCGATTTATCGGTGGTGTCGCAGGTCATTTTTATTTGGCGCCAGCATGCATCTTCACTTACAACAGCTTCCAGTTCGCTCATATCCTTTAGCCATCGTTCAAGGTCGGCAGATGAATTCAATTCTCTTTCTGCCAGGTTTTTGAAAAAAGGCTCCAGAGAAGCCCAATCTGTTACGGAAAAGTTTTCCGGCACAAAATGCCGCTCTAATTTTTTAATATCTGCACTTAAAACCATTTCAATTGTTTTGAAGGGCAAATTTAACGGAAGCCTTTAACTTTTTAGAAGTTTTAAAACTTTCAAAAAGTTAAAGGAGAGTGGTATTTTTACAAACTTTATTAAACCCAGGATAGTAGTGGCGGATATTATACAATTATTACCGGACAATATAGCGAACCAGATCGCGGCGGGAGAAGTGATCCAGCGGCCGTCGAGTGCAGTGAAGGAATTATTGGAGAATGCAGCCGACGCAGGTGCGACAGAAGTAAAACTGATCATTACGGATGCCGGCAAAGCCCTGATTCAAGTAATAGATAATGGTAAGGGCATGAGTGAAACCGATGCCCGCATGTCTTTTGAACGGCATGCCACCAGTAAGATCCGGAATATTGAAGATCTGTTCCGAATAAAAACGATGGGTTTCCGGGGTGAGGCGCTGGCCTCTATTGCCGCGGTGGCACAGGTAGAACTGAAAACCCGTTGTACAGAAAATGAACTGGGCACTTATATTGAAATAGAGAACAGCCAGGTTTTAAATCAGGAAGCCTGTGCCTGTGCCGTGGGAACAAGCATTAGCATGAAGAACCTTTTCTTTAATGTTCCGGCACGCAGAAATTTTTTAAAAAGCAATGCGGCAGAGATGCGGCATATTATGGACGAATTTATCCGGGTGGCCATGGCTTTCCCGGCAGTATTCTTTTCCTTTACCAGTAACGGGCAGGAAGTATTTCACCTGGAAGCGGGTAGTTTAAAACAACGTATCGTACAAATACTCGGCACACCCTATAATGCACGTTTGGTAAGTGTAAATGAAGAAACAGATTACATGAATATCTATGGCTTTGTAGGTAAACCTGAAACGGCACGCAAGACCCGTGGTGACCAGTATTTTTTTGTGAACAACCGTTTTATTAAAAGTGCTTACCTGAACCATGCAGTGAATAATGCGTTTGACGAGATGATTGCTAAAGATAGTTTTCCCAGTTATGTGTTGTATATTGATTTGGATCCGTCGCAGATAGATATCAATGTGCACCCTACCAAACAGGAGATAAAGTTTGAGGACGAAAAAATTACTTATGCATTTGTCCAGGCGGCTGTAAAACATGCGTTGGCACAATTTAGCATTGCCCCTTCGCTTGATTTTACTTTAAACCCTGAGATACAGGGTTTAGATGCGGTGAGTAAGCCATTTACAACGGATAAAAAAGATGCAGCTACTTCTTCCAATCTTTTCAAAACATTCACGCAAAAAAACCAGGCGCATTTTATTGAAGGGAATAACAAGAGCGAATTGAAACACTGGAAAGAGTTTTATACCCCTCAGCGCTCTGAAGGGGGAGTTGAAGCAGCCCAAATGCTGGGTACAGACCCCAGGATACAGAAGCACCAAACACCAACCACCAAACACCAAACGCTTCACGTTCTTCCGGATACAATTTTATTGCAATTACATAAAACCTATATTATCGCTTCTACCAATAGCGGTTTTTTATTGGTACACCAGCAGCTGGCACATGAACGGATATTATATGAGCGATACAGTTTTAACGCGCATGGTCAGCAGATGCCTACACAAAAAAGTTTGTTTCCGGTAACCCTGGAAATGGCTGTTGCAGATGCGGCTTTGTTAACTGAACTCCTCCCAGATCTGCAAACCATTGGTTACCAGGTGGAGCCATTTGGTAATAACAGTTTCGTGATACAGGGCATTCCCGCAGATATATTAGCGGGTAATGAAAAACATTCTATTGAATTATTACTGGAGCAATTCAAACATTTCAGCAGTGATATCAAATTCAGTAGGCGGGAGAAATTAGTTCGCTGTATGGCCAGGCAACAAGCGATCAAAGTAGGACAATCATTAGGGCAAAAAGAAATGCTAACATTGGCTGAAGACCTGTTTACCTGCAGCAGTCCTAATGTAACACCCACCGGAAGTCCCACTTATTTAGAATTTAAAGAGGATTACCTGGACAGGATGTTTGGAAGATAATTCCTTTTTTAAGAAGGGGGAAAGAATTTTATATGTTGAGCAAGGAATTTTAAAGGGTTATTACTTCAACATTCCTTGCTAAACATTCGATATTTAATACCGGTCGATGATAGCTGATATAAATTTTTCTATCCCTTTTCGAATATTGGCTGCGGAAGTCTGGTGTGCATTTACCAGTATCGAGAAAATCAATTGTTTGCCTTTTTTGGTAAGCAGGTATCCGCTTAATGCTATATGGTTGCTAAGACTACCGGTTTTGGCATAAATACGGCCCGTATAATTTTTATAATAGCTACCCAATGTACCAGCTCCACCTGTGGGCAGTATTTCTTTTATCCGTTCCCATTTAAATTCGTTTTTCATTTGCGTGAGTACCCATACAAAATCCTGCGGTGAGATGAGGTTGTAGCGGCTAAGGCCACTGCCATCAACCCAACTGACTTTCTGTGGCAGGTTTGCAAAATCTGTTTTTAATAATGTGTCTATTATTTTAGCGTCATTCATCATGCCCAATCTTTCATTGCTTACCATCAGCAGGCTTTGTTCGGCAAAAAAATTATCGCTACGGTGCATCATGATTTTCAGCAGTGAATCTGTGGGTTGGGAATATATTTTGATAACGTCGGGCAACCTGTCAATCTTAAAATGCACTTGTATTACTTTGGTTTTCAACGTATCATTCATTAGTTGAATGGGCAGTTGGTTACCTGTTGTATAAAAAGGTATATCAGTCGCCGAAAATTTATTTGCAGATGGCTTTATAGTAAATGTATTCGTACCGAATTCCCTCTTGATGCTGAATGATCCTTTTGCATTTGCTGCGGCATCTTCCAGTGGTTTTTGAAAGTAAGATGGCTCAGTTTTAAAAACATTTTTCTGTATAAATTTTACCAGGTTACCATACATTGGCATCACGCTTCTCTCGGCCATATAATCGCTATTATAATCATCCCATGCCCAACCGGCACCGAGGGCATTCTCTTTCCAGTTTTGATCTGTTAACAAAATATTTTTTTTCTTTTTTAATATGTCAAATACAGGCTGGTTCTTAAAATCTGAATGCAGGAATGTGGGGTCGCCGGTACCTTCGGCTTCTATCGATCCATTATTTTTTTCTACATATCGCAGGCCAACCAAACTATCACCCAAATATTTCATCGCAGCATAACAAGTAAATAATTTCATGTTACTGGCAGGAACAAATGATTTATCCCCTTGGTAATTATACAGGTATTGCCGGGCAGCAGGATCGTAAAGGCTGATTCCTACATGAGCCGGCGCAAAATCGGCATTGTTTATAATATCCAGTTTAGCTTCTTTAGCAATCTTTTTTTGCATACCGCAGGAAACAAGGAACAGGAAAAATGGGCCTAGAACCAGGTAAGAAGGTTTTTTTTTCATATGTGAACAATTAGATCAGGTGTAATTTAGCCCATTCATCAATTAGCCCGTTCTTGTTGGTCCCAATTTATTAAATTGAATCTCCTTAAAAAAACTATACTACGATGAAATCAAACCTTACCCCCCGCTTATTGGCAACCGGCATGCTGTTGATCAGTGCCGCTGCTTTTGCCAAACCCGGTGATAAAGTACCGAAAGAAAAAATGAAGTACATTGATAAGTCTAACATGGACCTTACTGTAAAACCCGGAAATAACTTTTACCAATACGCCAATGGAAACTGGGTGAAAAACAATCCGGTTCCTGCTTCCAAAACACGTTGGGGCAGTTTTGATGAATTAAGGGAAGAAAGTTCGAAACGCTTGCAGATATTACTGGAAGATGCCGCGAAGAATACAGTCCGTGACCGTAAAACACAGGTGATTGGTGATTTTTATACAAGTGGCATGGATAGTGCTGCCATTGAAGCCAAAGGTTACCAACCCATAAAAGCCGATCTTGGCAGGCTGAATATGATAAGTAGCGGAGCCGATGTGTTACGTGAAATTACCTATATGCGTGTTAATGGTGCAGGAGGTGCCTTGTTCGGAATGGTTATTGGGCCCGACAGGAAAAACGTACTCAAATATATGCCTTCTGTGAGCCAGGGTGGCACTTCTTTACCCGACAGAGATTACTACCTGAAAGATGATACACGCAGCACTACCATCCGCAATGCTTATAAAAGTTATCTTCAAAAAATGTTCGCGTTGGTTGGTGAAGATGCGGTTACAGCTGCTGCCAGTGCGGCCAGTGTTTTAAAAATTGAAACAGCTTTAGCCAAAGCACAGATGAGCCGCATACAAATGCGCGATCCAAATGCTACCTATAACAAATTTGCCGTTAAAGACCTGAGTGCCACTACACCCAATATGGATTGGGCGATGTTATTGCAAAATGCAAGGATTGTGGGGGCGGATAGTTTGTTGGTAAATAACCCCTCATTTATGAAAACGGCAAATGATATGCTGACTTCTGTTCCTGCCCAGGATTGGAAATCATATTTGCGTTGGAACTTAATTAAAAGTGCCGCTCCATATTTAAGCAGTGCTTTTGTAAAAGCAGATTTTGAATTCAATAGTGTTCAGACAGGACAGAAAGTACAAACACCCCGCTGGGAAAGGATGAGCAGCCTGATAGACAGGTTACTGGGAGATATGGTTGGTGAATTGTATGTAGAAAAATACTTTAAACCCGAAGCCAAAGAATACATGGTGAACCTGGTAAATAATTTGCAGAGTACTTTTGTTGACCGCATTCAAAGATTAGACTGGATGAGTGCCGAAACCAAAACAAAAGCATTGGAAAAATTAAATGCCATTGCTAAAAAAATAGCTTACCCCGATAAATGGAGGGCTTATGAGGGCATTACCGCATCGAAAGATAATTTTTATGCCAATGTGCGAAGTGCCGGTGTTTGGTTCTACAATTTTAATGTAAACAAAATGGGCAAACCTGTTGACAGGAAAGAGATGGGCATGACGCCACCCACTATAAATGCTTCTTATAACCCATCCAGCAACGATATCACATTTCCGGCCGGCATATTACAGTTCCCTTTCTTTGATTTTGGCGCAGATGATGCGGTGAATTATGGCGGTATCGCCGCAGTAATAGGACATGAAATGACACATGGATTTGACGACCAGGGGCGGCAGTTTGATGCGGTAGGTAATTTAAAAGACTGGTGGACAAAACCGGATGCTGATAAATTTAAAAACAAAGCCAACGAAGTCATTGCCCAATATAATGCATTAACTGTTTTAGATACAGTGCATGTAAAAGGCGAACTAACTTTAGGCGAAAACCTTGCAGACCTCGGGGGTTTGAGTATGGCTTATGAAGCATTCAGCAAAACAGAACAGTTTAAAAAAGGTAAAAAGATAGATGGCTTTACCCCACAACAGCGTTTCTTTTTAAGCTGGGCGCAGATATGGAGAAACAACACTCTCCCCGAAACATCGGCCCAATTAATAGTAACCGACCCCCATTCACCCGGTGAACACCGTGCCAATGCACCGGTTACCAACATTGATGCGTGGTATGATGCATTTAATGTTAAAGAGGGTGATAAGATGTATAAGGCAAAAGATCAGCGTACGAGGATCTGGTAAGAAGGGTTGCGGGTTATTTTTAGTTGCGGGTTACGGATTGATTTAAATTAATCCGTAACCCGTATTTTTTTTAACCACCATTAAGGGTAATAATCAACTTCTTTCTACCGCCCTTAACCACCTTTCAGGTATATCATTATGGCTGGCAGATAAATAATCGTGGTAACTGCAGGCTACATATTTACCGTCGTGCAGCTGCATCCACCACCGGCCCGTACGTTTACTGCGGAGGAAAACGGTTTCTACTTCGGCAAATGCCATGGTAAATTCATCAAATTCTGCACGGTTATCGAGGCTTGCTTCCTGTTTGCCTTTATTAATACCATCCATTACATACCATAACATATGTGATATTTGTTTGGCGGTTAGCTGATGATGGTCCTGGTCGGGAATATATCCATAAATACCAATGCTGCTGCAGTTATGGCTCATTCCGGCATATTGCATTAATGTGCAGGCTTCTTCTCCGTTAAACCCATTAGGGCTTATATGATTGGCCGGGGCATGTGCATGCTGGATGGCGGCAATATCAAAACTGAACATTTCGCTATTGCGGATGGGCGGTTCCATTTCTTCAATAGCTTCTTTTACTTTACCTACCCTGAAACAATCGAAACCCAGTTTATTAATTGTCTCCAGCATATGCGGATGCATAAAATAACTCTGGAACCCGATATGGCTGTAATGCTTCAGGTGATTAGGCATACCGGTAAACATGTCTACTAAAAAATGATCGGATGGTAACAGGCTGTCCATATCCAGATCAATACGCGAATCAACACAAACCGCATCAATGATCCGGCTTAAAGAACTATAAGCCTGGTATTGCGCCGTTGTATTATCATGTGAACCTCCAATGATGATCACTTTTTTTCCTAGTTCTATCAGTTCTTTTACCACCGTGCGCAGTGCTGCATAACTATCCTGCAAGGTGGCACCGCATTTTACATTGCCTAGGTCGGCTACTTTTACCTCGGTATGCCAATGATATAATTGATAGTATTCAGTCCTGATACTGTTGGGAGAGTTAGTATTGGTATACTGCAAACCTGCGCCCCGCATTTCGCCGCAGCCTATCAGTACCATATCAGTATCACTAATATCGGGGAAGACTTCATCATAAACAGCAATATGTTTGCCTAATTGCGTGTCTTTAAACCCTTCATCATTAGAAATTTCGGCAATATTAACGGGTTCGAGGAAATCTATAAATGTTGGTAGCGGCATATAGGCATTACTTAGCAACCATCAAACGTAAATACGGGCTGATTATTGTCAGATTATAGAATTTTGAACCTCTTAATCCATATACTTATACCCTACCCCACGAACAGAATGAAAATATTTTGGGTTACGGCTATCCTCTTCAAAGTATTTGCGGAAGCTGAGGATAAAGTTATCAATGGTTCGTGTGGTTGGATAAACATTGTAGCCCCATACAACCTGCAATATTTTTTCGCGGGTTACCACATCGCCTTTATTTTCTATTAGTAATTTCAACAGCATGGATTCTTTTTTACTCAACTCTACCCGTTGGCCGCTCCAGGTAATGGCATCCTGTGCTTTAAAATCTATCTTATTATTACCAAAATCATAGCTGTCACCGATACTTTCCTTCAATTGCATTTTTTTGCTTTTATCAATTAGTTTGTCTACACGCAACAGTAATTCTTCCAGGTTAAATGGCTTTGCCAGGTAATCATCGGCACCTTTTTTTAATCCTAAAACCCTGTCGGCACTGCTATTGCGGGCACTCAGCATTAAAATGGGCACTTCATTGTGATTTACACGTACGCTTTCTGTAATACTGATCCCATCTATTTCGGGCAGCATAATATCCATAATAATCAGATCGAAATATTCGCTATTTATTTTTTTCAAGGCTTCCGTTCCGTCAAAAGCAGAAGTAACCTCATAGCCTTCGAGTTCAAGGTTCAGCTTTAGTGCTTCGTGAAGGTTTTCTTCATCCTCAACCAATAAAATACTCGCTTTGTTGTCTTTCATGCTATTGTAAATGAGGCGGTAAAATTACTGCCAACCGGATGATTGTCGGTGACAAAAATGTAGCCATTATGACTTTCCACGATCTTACGGCACAGGTATAGGCCCAAACCTGTGCCTTTTGCTTTCCGGGTATTTTCATTGCCGATGCGGTAAAACTTATCAAAGATTTTTTTCTTTTCTTCTATAGGGATTGCCTGCCCTTCATCACTGACTGTAAGTTTTACTTTTTTATTTTCCTCACACAGTGAAATGGTAACGGTGGATTCTTTGGGTGAATATTTCAGTGCATTCTCTATTAAATTATTTACCAGCATCTGTAATAAAAAGGTTTCCCCGTTAAGGTAAATGCTTTCAGGCATTTCTTCCTTGATATCCCTTTGCGGAAAGCGGTTTTTAAAATCATCAACGCAACCTTCTACCATATCGGTAAAATTAATTTCTTCTTTTTCAGAAGTGTAGGCACCTGCATCTAACTGCGAAGCGAAGAGGATATTATTACAAAGTGTATTTAACCTGTTAGCTTCCTGCAAAGTGTTAGCAATGAGTTTTTGTTGCTTCCCTTCATCCAGCTTTCTTTTTTGCAGGGTTTCTAAATTCAATTGTGCAACGGCGATAGGTGTTTTCAATTCATGTGTTACTGCCATCATAAAATTCTGCTGCTGCTGCGATAATTTCAATTGCCGCCTTGTTGCCCTGAATACAAATACGGCACCAAGCAGCATTAAAGCCAGAAAAGTAGAACCTTCTCCGATGTATTGTGCAGTCTTTCGTTTTTTAGCTTCTCTAATAGCAACGGCCTGGATAAAATAGGCCGGATCATCATTTTTTAATTCGCTTAACCTGATATTGGTGATCTCCTGATTTTGTTTTTCCAATGCGATAAACCACCAGAACAAAGCTGCTACCATATATAATAGTAAAAACCAGTATACAAGAGTTACTACTGCTAATCGTTTGGGTTTTAAAAAACTCATGGTTTTACTTTTTCAACCCTAATACCTGCATTCATCACAAACTGAAGTGGTTCTTCCCGCATATTCTGCTGTAAAGTAAATATGTAGTTGCCTTTTTTGAGTTTTACAGGTAAGCGGGTTATACGGGCACGATGGTCAAATACATCATCCATACCGGTTCCCAGCCAGCCTTTCTTATTATCGGCTAAGGTTATATTTACTGGTTGCGTCCGTAAGGTATCGTGTGGCGCCTGCGTAGTTACGTTCATCCAGATATTATTGTAATGATAGGCATCTTCATGACGGAGTATAATGAAAATGAGGTAGGTAGAAGCAGTATCTTCTATAGCAAAGGTAAAAGAGCGCTTATTGGTAGCTTTCCATTCGTGGTCGGGGAAAGAGGCTATTTTTTCATAAACATCCATTGTACCGCAACCGGCGAGGATTACAGCTAAAAACAGGCATCCAGATAACTTATTCAAGTCGGGTGATTTTAGGCAAAGATAGAGAAAGCTGTGTGAGAAAGCTATGAGCTTTCGGCTATGAACTACGAGTTTAGTTGGGTAAATGAGAGGCTTATATTGCCTACGCCTCATAGCTAAAGGCTATTCGTTACAGAACATTCAATATCTGCTCTTTCGCTTTCTCTAATTCATCCTTCATAAGGATAACACATTTCTGTATTGCTGCATCGTAGGCTTTCGAACCGGTGGTATTGATTTCGCGGCCAAATTCCTGAAGAATGAAGGATAATTTTTTTCCCTTACTGGTTTCTTTTTCAGCCAGTATTGAACGGAAATAATCACAATGGTTCTTTAAGCGTACCTGCTCCTCGCTGATATCTATTTTTTCAATGTAGTAGATGAGTTCCTGCTCCAGGCGGTTGGCATCATAATTATCTTTACCTACATTTTCTTCGAGTAATTTTACCAAACCTTCCTTAACTTTTGTTCTTCTAAAGGGTTCCAGTGCGGCTACTGTTTTTTGGTGTGCTTCAATATTACTTATACGCAGCAGCAAATCGGTTTCAATGGATTTACCTTCGTCCGTGCGGTGATTGTTGAGTTGTGAGATCGCTTCTTTCAATACTTTTTCAAAGCATTTCCATTCCTCATCAGTCAGCATCTCTGTTGACGGGGTGATTACATCGGGTAGTTTTAAAATAGTACTCAGAATATCTCCTGTTTGCAGGTTTAATTCGGCAGCCAATTGGGCAACGGGTTCATAATACGCTTTGGCCAGGTCGGTATTAATAGACACCGGTTTACTGGCGCCATTTTGTTTGATATAGATATTACATTCTACACTTCCCCGCTGCAAGCCTTCATTCAATAGGTTCCGTACTTCAAATTCAAAAGGTTTGAGTAAAGCGGGGATATTTAGCCTAAGATCAAATTGTTTACCATTGAGTGAACGTACTTCTACCAGATATGTTTTGTCTGCCAGCGTTTGTTCAGCCCTTCCATAGCCTGTCATTGAATGCAACATAGTAAAATCGTTATTAGGTAAAAGTAATTGAACGCAGGGAGAAATGCTAAAAATCAATATGGGCTCGTATTGGGGAACGGTTGCAAAATACACAGCATTAAAAATCAATCCCCACCCATTTTCGCTTGTTTTTCTCGTATTTTTCAAAATTAAACTTATACAGTTTGCCGGGCCTGTGGGGTACATCTTGTTCCATTTCATTAATATCTATCAACAGGTCCATCGAAGCAAATTTTTTGCGAAAGTTGCGACGGTCAAGCGTAATGCCCAATATTGCCTCATATAAATTTTGTAATTCGCGGAGAGAGAATTTATCCGGCAACAGGTTAAACCCAAGCGGATGTTCTTGTACCCTTTTTTGTAGCCACTGGTAACAGACATCTACAATTTCCTTATGATCAAAAGCCATTTCTTTTAAAGCAGATACGGTATGCCAGTTAAGGTCATTATCATGGATCTTTAATTCATGGTGATTGATATTAAGCAATGAGCAGTAGGCCACCGTAATAACCCTTCCACCCGGGTGTCGATTAGGATGGCCAAATGCACGTACCTGGTCCAAAAACACATCATTCATACCGGTTCTTTCTTTTAACACGCGGTAAGCCGCATCATCCAGCTCTTCGTTATCCTTCATCATATCTCCCAACAAAGAAAGCCTCCCCTGAAAAATTTCGAGGTCACTTTTAATCAGCAGCACTTTCAGTTTATTTTCTTCAAAACCAAAGATCACGCAGTCAACCGTAAGCGGAACTTTAGGATAAGAATGTACAAGTTGTACAGCATCTTTTATCAGGCGTGCATCTTCCAGCGGCTGGGTATCATTTTTTTTCATCGTGCAAGTCTATTAAACAACTGTCATCGCATTGCGTTGTCAGAATCGGTGCCGACAAGATACAAAGTTTCGTAATTGTGTGCGTATTTTTCATGGTAGTTTCTCTTTAATGCACCAAGGGCTTAACTTTATCAGCCAAATTAATGTATGTACGATAAGAAACAAATACAGGTATTGCAGCAACAAACTCTTTCATTTTTATTGCAGGCCGGCCAGCAACATAACCTGGTGGGGCCTGCTGATATCAATCAATTGAGAGACGCGCTGCGTTTTCATGAATACAGGTATTATGTAATGAGTGAGCCCCTCCTATCCGATTATGAATATGACCGGCTTTATCAGTTTTTGCAGCGTATCGAAAAACAACACCCTGAACTGATCAGCACCGATTCTCCCACACAGCGGGTTGGCAGCAGCCTGAACCAAAGTTTTGTTACTGTGCAACACCTGGTACCTATGCTTAGTTTAGATAATAGTTATAATGCTGATGACCTGGCTGATTTTGACAGGAAAGCCAGGGAATTGAGTGGCTTAGACACCATAGAATATTGCATTGAACCAAAATTTGATGGGGCCAGTATTTCATTGATCTATGAAAATGACAGGTTGGTAAGAGCCGCTACACGCGGCGATGGAGTGGAGGGAGATGATATTACCACTAATATTAAACAAATACGGTCGATTCCATTAACAGCCGCTTTTTCTTCATATGGTATCAGTCAAATTGAGATACGGGGTGAGATCATTATGAGTAAAAACGCGTTCGAAAAATATAATGCGTTATTGGTAGCTCAAAACCTTTCCCCTTTAGCCAACCCACGCAATGCCGCCTCTGGCAGCCTGCGCATGAAGGATCCGAAAGATGTGGCTCAAAGAAGCTTAGATGCTTTTTTATACCATGTCAGTTATTTTATTAAAGAGCCTACTAAAGATCATCTTTCAACTGTAAATGCCAGCCTTCTGGCTAGCCATAGTGGCACGCTTGAACTTTTATGGAACCTTGGTTTTCGTTCTCCGCAAAAAGAAAAGAGGGTCGTACAAGGCATCCAACCCGTGATTGATTATTGTTTGGATTTTGAATCTAAACGGGATAACCTGCCTTATGAAATTGATGGCATGGTTGTGAAGGTGAATGATATTGCTTTACAGGACCAACTGGGTATGACTTCACATCATCCGCGTTGGGCCATCGCTTTTAAATTTAAAGCAAGGCAGGCAACAACAAAATTGAGGGCAGTTGAATTCCAGGTAGGCAGAACGGGTGCGGTAACACCGGTGGCAAAATTAGATCCTGTTTATCTGGGTGGTGTAACGGTATCAAGCATATCGGTACACAATGAGGAGTATATAAAAGAGAAGGATCTAAAGATCGGCGATAGGGTATTGATAGAACGTGCCGGGGATGTAATACCACAGATTGTAAAATCATTGCCAGAATTACGGGACGGGACCGAAAAGGATATTATTTTTCCGAACGTATGTCCAGTATGTAAAAGTGAGCTATTCAAAGAAGAAACCGAAGCTGTTTGGCGGTGTATTAATATAGAATGTGAGGCGCAGGTTGTAGAAAAGATCATCCATTTTGTAAGTAAGGATGCCATGGACATAAAAAGTTTTGGTGATGCTAATGTGCGCAAATTTTATGAGCTCGGTTTATTAAAAGACATACCTGGTATTTATGAATTAGCGTATGAACAGATTGGCGAACTGGAGGGATTTGGGAAAAAGAGTCTGGATAATCTCCGAACAGCTATTGAAGCATCGAAACAACAACCTTTGCACAGGCTGGTATATGCACTAGGCATTCGTTTTGTGGGAGAAACCACGGCCAAAACATTAGCGAATTCGGTAAAACACATCCTTGATTTTAAAAACAAAACGGAAGAAGAGCTGATACGGTTAGAAGATGTAGGTGTAAAGGTAGCTAAGAGCATCCACCATTTTTTTCTGAATGAGCAGAATATTCACATGCTTGAACACTTAGCAACATTGGGGCTTCAGCTAAAAAATCAAAAAAAAGAAAAGGTGGCAGCAGGGTCATTGATGGGCAAAACCTTTTTGTTTACAGGCACATTGGCCAAACTTAAACGCAGTGAAGCGGAAGCAATAGCAGAGGCGCAGGGCGGTATAATTGTGAGTGGGGTAAGTGCCAAACTTAATTACCTGGTAATAGGCGAAGATGCCGGGAGTAAATTTGAAAAAGCGAAGAAAATCAATACAATAAAAATCATTTCTGAAGAAGAATTTTTACAATTAGTTGCTGAATAATACCTGGTTAATATAAGCTATGAAAAATGTAATACAACACGAATACATAATTTGAATACGCTAAAATAAAAGCATGCTACAACCCTCCACGCTCAAATTTTTAAAAGAACTTAAAAAGAACAACACCAAAGAATGGTTTGATAAAAACCGAAAAACTTACGAAGCAGCTAAAGAGGATTTTGCTTCACTCGTGAATGTAGTTATAGCGCAGTTAAGGAAAAAAGATCCAACTATTGCTACGCTTACGTCCAAAGAATGCCTGTTTAGGATTAACCGTGATGTTCGTTTTAGCAAGAATAAAGCACCTTATAAAGGCAATATGGGTGCCAGTATTGTTCATGGCGGAAAAAAATCTCCCCTCGCGGGCTACTATTTTCATTTAGAGCCGGGTGGCAAAAGTTTTGTGGGTGGCGGTAAATATATGGTTGA
>JAYSXR010000336.1:0-2708 GCA_043717145.1 Chitinophagaceae bacterium
GAAAAAAACAGGGCAGGCGGCCCCCTAAATAAAAGCTGTAGGCTCAAGGAGGAGCCAATGAAAGAGGGTTTACGTATGGGTAACTTCTTTATAAAACGAAACAGTAATTGTTTCAGTATCTGCCACAAAGAATGGTGAATAGATGTGCTCTTTAATAAATTATGCAGATCTCCGTAATGATTGATATCAGTGTAAGTGGAAATGGGTTGGTATGCGACGCCGGCTTTATTGAGCCAGCTGATCAATTGCGGCAGCACGAGCGCTGTATTCCAAGTAATGGTATCCAGAATACCGGTTTCGAAAAAGTTTTTTGAAATGCCAATCAGGTGCACGCCGCCATGGGTATCTGGACCGAGACAAAAAACACCCCGTTCAACCAGTTGCCTGCTGTGCAGGAGGTCCTGTGTGGTGCGCTGTGGGCAATCTGCACCCACAGCAATTATATTGGAGTACCCGAGGTCAAATACCTGCCGGATAGCGTTATTGAAACGTTCGCCAAATGTGGTGCCTTTTTGTTGGGATTCATCTATCTGGTAAAAGGGAATACCTGAGGCCTTAACACAATTAATTGTTTGTTGGTACAGGAACCTGTATATAGCCTGCTCACCGGGCCTATCCAGTTTTTTATGGAGCTGCTCAGCCCTTACACTTCTGGCAAAAACAAGTATGGCGGTAGTATGGGGCAAATTTAGTTTTGATAGAGAGGTTAACATAAAAATAATCCATTCTGTACTTACAGCCTTAGCTTGAATACAAAAGAAACAAACCTTTGTTGCTAAATACGGGTAAAATAGCTGAAAAGTTTTATGCCAAGGTTATTTTCTATCAAACTGTAAAAGGGTTATTCGATTAGGCCTTATACATGTGAGAGAATGTCTCGATTTTAAGTGGGCACATAAATGAATAAGGGAAATGCCTATCAAAAAAGGTGGGAATTATGTAATTATTTTAAAAAAAGCTGTAATGATTTGTGTTTGGTTTATATCAACCTTTAATTGTAATCATCAATTTAAATAAACCGGCAACCACCATTTTGCGTGGAAGCCACAAATTTTTCACATGAAAAAAATACTGATTTTAGCAATTGCCTTTTCACTAAGTGCCGGGGGATTTGCGCAGGATAAGATGGACAAGATGGACAAAAAAATGGATCAGAAGATGGGCATGAAGAAAAACTGTGTGATGATGGAGGATGGCAAGATGATGGTGATGAAAGGTGGCAAATCAATGATGATGAGCAAAGACATGATGATGAACAATGGCACTATGGTTATGACAAATGGCTCAGTAAAAATGAAAAATGGTAAAACCATGATGATGAAAAATGGTGATTGTATGTACATGAACGGAAAGATGGATAAGATGATGCCGCACAAAATGTAATGCTTGTAAAAAATTACGAAGAAAGGTATTTAAGAGCGGTCTAAATGATAATCTGTAAAAAAGCGGTACTACTGTAAAAAATAGGTAAGTGCCGCTTTTTTTAAAGAAGGTTGATAATAAGACTTTTTAATTGCTGTTCGTAAAAAAAGATACCCCTTTCAAGGAAAATCTTTTTATAAAAAAGGGATTGATAATATTAGTAATCTGCCTAAACGAATAATCGGTTATTTTGCTATGAGTGATTAGTAATAACTATAGTGACCTGCTGTATAAACTCAAATGAGTAAGTTAAGGAGTGATTCTAAAAACCGAGGTATTTAAGGATATTTTGCTAGGCATGGGTGCCAATATTAAACAGGGAACCGATACTTTCAAAGGTTTCTTTGATGCCTGTAAAAGAGATGGATTTTTTATAAAACCGCAATACTTGTAACTCCAGCGCATGTGATACTTCTATTTCGGTTCTTGATGTAGAAAATAGTAAGAACGGGATGTCTTTTACGATAGCCCCTGCTTTAAGCAATTTATCACGTAATTGAAAACCGGTTAGTTTGGGCATATTAATATCAGAAATAATAAAAAGGGGTGTTATGCCGGATTCCAGTAAAAAAGCAAGGGCTGCCTCTGGCTTATTAAATGTAATGATTTGGTTAGGAAAGCACAATTCAATAGCCATTTCTTTCATCAACTCCAGGTCCTCGGTGTCGTCGTCTATAAAGACTATGGGGTTACTTCTCAGGGAATCCATAACAAGTTTTTTTAGATCTTTAATTAGCGATTACAACACAAAGATCTAATACACAGCCTGTTTCACGTTTACACATCTAAGGCAAAATTTTGCAAAAATCACATATTTTTCGGGTTGTTGTCATAACTTTACTATTTGCAAATTAGCGGAATAAGACTGTTACTTAACAGTTGAATACATGTTACACGATACAACCCGGGCATACTACACTTGATCACCCAAAAAACAATCCCATCATTATTTTTACGGCTATTTAAAAGGGGTTCGTATGAACAAATTAGACATGTGGATTTTCTATATACTCATGCCGCTCATTTTGAAAAAGGGGCGCGCATATTAGTATTAATTCTTAAAAAAATAACGATGTTGAGTAAGCATTATTTGTAACCATCTAGCCCTTTAACGAGCGTCCCGTAATCAACCAGTAATTCTTCCCCGGTAGCAATATCCCTAGTGGTTTCAAAATATTCTCCATCCAACACAGATATAATATTTGGGGTATTGGAATGATTGAGGTAATTAGCCATATCCATCATTTTACAACCATGATCGGGAATAAAATAATGCGCTTCATCAT
>JAYSXR010000337.1:0-7975 GCA_043717145.1 Chitinophagaceae bacterium
CCACCCTTATTGATATGCACGACCTGAACCTTATAGCGGATGCATTAAAAAAAGATCCGTCTATCAAACTGGTTCATATAGAAACACCGGCCAACCCAACCATTCAATGTGTAGATATTGAAGAGATCACTTTATTGGCTAAGCAACACAACATATTGGTTTCGGTAGATAATACTTTTGCAACGCCTTATCTCCAGCAGCCATTTCAATATAGTGTAGATTTTGTTTTTCATTCAACAACCAAATTTTTAAATGGCCATGGTACCGCCATCGGTGGTGTATTGTTGGGTAAGGACCTGGAATTTATGCGCACCACCGTTTGGAAATGGCATGCATTGCTGGGCGGCAACAGCAACCCATTTGATGCATTTTTATTAACGCAAGGAATGAAAACACTGGAACTGCGTATGGAGCGTCATTGTCATAACGCAATGGAAGTGGCCGAATTCCTTGCTAACCACCCGGCTATAGCCCACGTAAATTATAATGGATTAAGTTCCCACCCCGATCATGCTGTGAGTATGAAACAAATGCGGCATCCCGGAGCTTTAATGAGTTATGAATTAAAAGGCGGACTTGATGCAGGCAAACGTTTTATTGATGCATTGCAGATGTGCGTTCGTGCAGTTTCATTGGGTACTGTTGATACGTTGCTATCTCACCCGGCCAGCATGAGTCATTTTGGATTGAAGCAGGAAGAACGTATAAAATTTGGTATTACAGATGGTTTGATCAGGATGAGTGTGGGTATTGAAAATATAGCCGATATACTCAATGACCTTGAACAGGCTTTACAAAAGGCATAAAATATTCTTTCTCTCATAATTGCTTTTCGCCCGGTAAGTGTTTACATTTATCGGGCTTTTTCATGCCAGAACTTTGGGTAACCCTAAATCAACTCTATGCGTAATTTATTTTGTCTCTTGATCCTCTTGTTTTCAATGATATCCTGCAAAAGCAAAAAATACGATACCATTATCAGGAATGGAATGATTTATGACGGTAATGGTGCTGCTCCTTTCAAAGGAGACATTGCCATTAAAAATGATACGATCGCTTTTATCGGCGACCTTACCCGTGAATCGGCAAAAAATGAGGTGGATGCGAAAGGCATGGCAATAGCGCCGGGTTTTATCAATATGCTCAGCTGGTCGCCTGTTTCATTAATTGCAGACGGAAAATCGCAGGGTGAAATAAGAGAGGGCGTAACACTTGAAGTATTTGGCGAAGGAGAAAGCATGGGACCCCTGAATGCAAAAATGAAAAAGGAAATGCAGGATGACCAACCGCTTTTCCAATACAAAGTTGATTGGAACACGCTTGGTGAATACATGCAATCCATGGAGAAAAGAGGTATCAGCTGCAATATTGCTTCGTATGTTGGTGCCACTACCATTCGCACCAATGTGATAGGCGAAGACAACCGCGATCCAACGCCTGCCGAACTAAACAGGATGAAGGATTTGGTAAAACAGGCTATGGAAGAAGGTGCACTGGGCGTAGGCACATCGCTTATTTATCCTCCGGCTTTTTTTGCAAAAACAAATGAGTTGATTGAATTATGCAAGGCAGCAGCGCCTTATGGCGGAGGCTATATTTCTCATATGCGCAGCGAAGGCAATAAACTGAACGAAGCAGTGGAAGAACTGATCACGATTGCCAGAGAAGCGCATGTGCATGGCGAAATTTATCATTTGAAAGCCGCGGGTATTGATAACTGGGGCAAAATGGATAGTGTGATCAGACGAGTTGAGCGGGCCAGGAAAGAAGGGATTGATATTGCTGCCAACATGTACACTTACACTGCCGGAGCCACAGGCATGACAGCTTCTTTACCACCTTCTTTACAGGATGGCGGATTTGGTAAATTATGGCAACGTTTACAGGACCCTGCTATCCGCTCAGAAATGAAAAAAGCCATGAAGATTAGTGCTACCGACTGGGAGAATTTATATTATGGTGCGGGTTCGGCAGATAAAGTATTGTTGCTCGGATTCAGGAGGGATTCACTTTTTAAGTATACAGGTAAAACATTAAGCGAAGTGGCGAAAATAAGAAACACAACACCTGAAGACGCAGCTATTGACCTGATCATCCAGGACAGCAGCCGTGTAGAAGTGGCCTACTTTTTAATGAGTGAAGAAAATGTAAAAAAACAATTGGTATTGCCTTGGGTAAGTTTTGGTTCGGATGCAGCCTCAATGGCAACGGAAGGAAAATTCCTCAAACAAAGTTCGCATCCCCGCGCCTACGGAAATTTTACAAGGGTGATTGGCCATTACAGCCGCGATGAAAAATTGATCTCATTGGAAAAAGCCATTCAAAAATTAGCAAAGGTTGCCGCTACCAGTTTACATATTCGAAAAAGAGGTGAGCTAAAAACAGGTAATTACGCAGATATCCTTGTATTCAATCCCGCTACCGTAAACGATAAAGCAACCTATGAAAAACCTCACCAATATTCCACAGGTATGTTACATGTTTGGGTAAATGGAATACAGGTTTTGAAAGAGGGAGAACATACCAATGCAAAACCGGGCAGGTTTGTGAAGGGAGCGGGTGCAAAAAGTTAAAAAAACAAGTTTGGTTAAAATGGTTAAAGAAATATTTTATGGACATCTCAATCAGAAGAGCAGAAAAAAAAGATTGTATACGTTTATTAGAACTGATACAGGAACTAGCTGATTATGAAAAAGCACCTGATGAAGTAACGGTAACACTGCCACATTTTGAGGAAAGTGGTTTTGGAACAAACCCTGTCTGGTGGGCATTTGTAGCCGAAAAAGACGGAAAAGTGGAAGGGTTTGCCCTATATTATATTCGTTACAGTACGTGGAAGGGACAAAGAATGTATCTCGAAGATATCCTTGTTACAGAAAAAATGCGTGGGCAAAAAATAGGCAACCTGCTTTTCGAACGTCTAAAGGAAGAAGCTAAGGAAAAGAAATACGCTGGTATAGTTTGGCAGGTACTGGAATGGAATGAACCCGCTATTAATTTCTATAAAAAATATGATACCCAATTCGATAATCAATGGATCAACTGCTCACTTTCCATTTAAATGAACAGATCAGGTTATTGACAACCGGATTGGAATGATTATAAATTAAAGCTTAACCGTCATGCTAAAACCACCACCATCCTGCATATAATAAGGCGTTAATGAAACATGGTTTTTCTTGTCCTTATTTTTATTCCGGAACAATTCGGGAACCAATATACCTGATGTTGCCCCTGCAATAAAGCCGGTAATCACATCCGTTTTAAAGTGCCTTCCCGACTCTACCCGGAAATAACCTACCAGTAATGGTGGAACAGAAGCTGCTCCATAGAGTAGTAACCTCGGCCATCCTTTTATATGGTGATAGTCGGTATAGGTTTTTACAACAAAAAAAGTAGCTGTGGCACTGAACGAAACATGCCCGCTGAAAAAGGATTTACTCATACCAATACCCGTTCGTTCGGCCAAGGATAAGGCTGTATTATAAGCCAGTGGCCTGGGCCTTCGTACAGAGGCTATGGCTGTAAAATAAAGTATATTATCCACTGCCTGTGTAGCCACATATAAAGTAAGCAGATCAACCCAATCTTTACGCATATTTTTATCAAGCGTTAATAATATCGGGCTGGCTACAGAAAAATTTAACAGGAAATCACCCTTGTGGGCAGCATTGGCAAAACCAGATGGGTCGCGCAGAGCTGTTGGCCTGTCAAAAGAATTAATATTAGCAGCGTTTAACTTCATCACATCATCTGCCGACATATAAGCATTGTTATCTAAGGCATGAAAACCTAAAGTTGACAACACAATAGCTGCACCAGCTGCCGGAAGTTGGTACTTGGGGTGCATTTTATATACTTTATTGGAATAATTGGTATCAATGGGAATATTATTCTTCTGTGCAGTCAAATTGCCAGCAGCTAACAGGCTAAGAAGTAGTACAAAAACGTGTCTCATCCTACATAAAACAAAAAAACCATGCCAGTATCTCCTTTTTAACTAACTCCAGTAACCTGTGCTTCTTTAGAAATCTTCTGCACTAATCCCTGCAACACTTTACCCGGGCCACATTCTGTAAAACGCGTTGCCCCATCAGTCACCATTGCCTGCACACTTTGTGTCCAGCGAACGGCACCTGTTAATTGATCTATCAGGTTTTTTTTAATTTCTGAAGGGTCTGTAACTGCTTTCGCTGTTACATTTTGATATACAGGACAACTGGCTATTTGAAAAGAAGTAGCTTCAATAGCCGCAGCCAGTTCTTCCTTGGCAGGTGCCATAAAAGGTGAATGGAAAGCCCCGCTTACCGGCAAAATCAATGCCCGTTTTGCACCGGCAGCTTTCATTCTTTCACAAGCCATATCAATACCTTTTATAGAACCGCTGATCACCAATTGTCCCGGGCAATTGTAATTGGCCGCCATTACAATTTCTCCTGTTTCTGTTCGAATGGCCGCACAAATTTCTTCTACTTTTTCATCAGCCAATGCCAAAACTGCGGCCATACCAGAGGGTTGTAATTCGCAGGCTTTTTGCATGGCTTTTGCACGGATGCTTACCAGGCGCAAAGCATCTTCAAAATGCAGCACGCCGTTGGCCACCAATGCAGAAAATTCGCCCAGTGAGTGACCGGAAACCATATCTGGTCTTACTCTATCCAAAGTTGTAAACGCAATAACAGAATGAAGGAATACAGCAGGTTGTGTTATAGAGGTTTGCTTCAGTTCTTCATCAGTTCCATTAAACATTACATCACTAATGCAGAAACCAAGAATATCGTTGGCTTTATCAAATAATTCTTTCGCAAGCGGGCTGGTTTCATAAAGATTCTTTCCCATCCCGCTAAATTGTGAACCCTGACCGGGGAATATATAGGCATGTTTCATATAGCAAGCTTTACAGCAAAAATATTGATTTAAAAAAAGGATATCCAAATAAAATTGCCACAGGTAACCCAGAATATACACAGAAGTGAACTTGCCTTTCGACAGGTAAAATTTGTGCTACTTGGGCCATCTGTGGCAAAATAGTAACCAGGGAATTAACTATCCGTGATCCTTACTGATTAATTTAAGGAACTCACCTCTTGTGGTATTTTTCAAAAACTCGCCATCAAAAGCAGATGTGGTCGTTACAGAATTTTGTTTCTGTACGCCACGCATCATCATACACAAATGTTTAGCTTCTATTACAACAGCCACCCCTACAGGGTTTAAAGATTCTTTTATCGCTTGCAGTATCTGTGTGGTTAACCTTTCCTGCACCTGCAAACGGCGCGAATATACGTCCACTACCCTGGCCAGTTTACTCAGCCCGGTAATCCAACCATTGGGTATATAAGCTATATGCGCTTTACCAAAGAAAGGTAACATGTGGTGCTCACACATCGAATACAATTCAATGTCCTTCACAATGATCATCTCACTTACATCTTCCTTGAACTTGGCAGAATTAATAATCGCTTTCGGATCCTGGCTATAGCCCTGTGTAAGGTATTGCATGGCTTTTGCCACGCGCTCAGGGGTTTTCAATAATCCTTCCCTATCAGGATCCTCGCCCAGGGAAGACAGTACATCATGATAATTTTTCATCAACCCGGAGGTTACATCCGCATCGTACTTCTCAATTTTTGAATAGGCCATATTATATGTCTTTACTTTTCTTAATTTTTATTAAACAGGATACTCTACAAAGTTTCTTTCTGTTTCGTATAATCTTATTTTCAGTTCTAACTTCTTATCCAATTTAGCTTTGAGCAAATCATAAATAACGACAGCTATATTTTCTGCAGTAGGATTTAGTGTCGCAAATTCAACTGTATCAAGATTTAGGTTTTTATGATCAAACCGGTTTAAAATTTCTTCTTTCACCAGGTCGCTCAATATTTTCAAGTCAATCACATAACCGGTTTCAGGATCAATTTCACCAATCACTTTTATAACCAAGTCATAATTATGTCCATGGTAATTGGGATTATTACATAAACCGAACACTGCATCATTTCGCTCCTTAGTCCAGGCAGGATTGTGCAGGCGGTGCGCCGCATTAAAATGTTCTTTCCGGTAAACAGCTACTTTATTATTCATTTATTCAATTTCAATAGTTGGGGTATGTTACCAGCTATCAGTTCATTTCTCATCTCCTGCTGCGTCGCACACTTCATTTAAAACAACCAGGCAAGCTTATTTTAAAAATTAATTTTCAAGTGGTTCGGTTATCAACTGCCGGGCACTGTTTCAGAAGTGTGCTGATCAAGTGGCCTGACATTATAGGGGCCCTGAAATTGATAACTGAGCTTGAATATGCCTTCCTGTATAAAGTTACATACGATACTAATAACCCTATAAATGTTTCTTTTGTTTAAAAAGTATGAAAAAAAGGGCCGTTGTTCAGTTTCTCCGCCATAACCAATCACGATTATGAAACAAAGACCCTTTGGCAAAATAAAAAAAGAGTTACAGGCATTCAATTGCCGAAGTACTCAACATATATCCTGGAAGTTTCGTATAATTTAATACAGTGCAGGCTTACTTCAGAAGGTAAATGGGGAGCCAGTTGCTGCCAGATGGTGATAGCTAGGTTTTCAGTACTGCACATTTGATCCTTCATAAAGTCCACATCCAGGTTCAAATTTTTATGGTCCAGCCTGTCTACTACCATTTTTTTGATCAACTGGCTTAATTTTTTCACGTCGTACAGAAAACCTGTATCAGGGTTTGGCTCTCCTTTGATGGTTACATACAGGTCGTAATTATGCCCATGCCAGTTCTCATTGGCACATACCCCGAAAACAGCTTCATTCTGCTCTTTATCCCACTTTGGATTAAACAATTTATGGGCCGCGTTAAAATGCTCCTGCCTGGTTAAATACACCATTCTGCTCAAAAATTTCGGCAAAGGTAAGATTTGCGTCTGAAAGTCGGGGAGTCCGAAAACAAAACAGGTTCCTTCTTCCGAACTTCCCGACTTCTTAGACTGTCAGACTTTTTACCCACCTTTGCCTCATGCGTGTGATTATTACAGCCGCCACCGTTGCAGAATGGATGCCATCTTTTCTGGAGATGAATAACCTTTATACTAGCGAGAGCCATCGTTGTAAAGTACAATTTCACCAAACCGGTGTAGGTATGTTGGCAACAGCTGTTTCGCTTACCAGGCTGGTTATGGAAGAAAAACCCGACCTTATTATCCAGGCAGGCATTGCCGGCTGTTTTGATACTTCACTGGCTTTAGGAAAAGTAGTGGTTGTTAATGAAGAGTCGCTGGCAGACATGGGGGTTGAAGAAGATGGTAAATGGAAAGATATTTTTGACCTAAAACTCGAAAAAAGCAGTTATCATCCTTTTGAAAGAAGAAAACTGCCCAATACATGGTTGCCAAAATTCAATCTCCTCAATTTACCCGAAGTACCTGCCATCACTATCAATGAAATTTCTATCAATAAAGAAAGGATCCAGCAACTGATCAAAAAATACAGCCCTGTAATAGAGAGTATGGAAGGTGCCGCCTTACATTATGTGTGCCGTGAAATGAATATCCCTTTTATACAGATAAGGGCCCTCTCCAATTATATTGGTGAAAGAAACAAAGCCAACTGGAAAATGAAAGAAGCCATTGATCATTTGAACCAGGTTTTGTTGAAGTATATTGACAGGTTGTATAAGATTAAGTAAGTTGTAAATAGGGAGTAGTGAGTTGATCTATAGCCCCAATTTACAACACAGCATTTACAACTCACCATTCACAACTCTCCCATGAAACTCACCCTCGGCTTTTCCCCCTGCCCCAATGATACTTTCATCTTCGATGCATTGGTCAATCATAAAATAAATACCGACGGGTTTAAATTCGATGTTGTATTGGAAGATGTACAAACGCTCAACGAATGGGCCAAAGCAGGGAGGCTTGATATTTCCAAAATCAGTTACGGCGTATTGCCATTGGTGCTAGATAAATACCTTGTTTTAAATAGTG
>JAYSXR010000338.1:0-7944 GCA_043717145.1 Chitinophagaceae bacterium
GGTGGATTATACGGGATAAGAATGGGGAAACTTTTTTTCGGGGAAAGTATGTTCAGTAAAGAAAGTAATGCCAGCAAATTTGCATTCATCCGTTATATACAACAATTACAACAGGAAGGCGTATGCTTAATTGATTGCCAGGTATACACTCCGCATTTGGAAAGTCTGGGGGCAGAAATGATTGCGAGAAAAGAATTCATGAATATACTGAAAGCTCTTAGCTGATCTCACGTGATCCGTAAATTGTTAGCAGATGTGCAAACAACCAAAATAAAAGAATACCTATTCACAATTCACCATCAGTTATATCCATACATCCTTTCCACATCTTTTACAATCCGCTCCATATCATGGTCCTTACCTGAGGCTTCGTAATTCTGTTTCAGGTTACTGCCGAATAATACGGCAACGGTTTGCCAGAATGCGGCACTGATAAAACCTTTGTATTCATCAATGATTTCGTAGCAGTTATTACCTGTTTCACGATAAATTAGTTTCATCAGTACTTTTCCCTGGTAGACCGACAAATTGGTCAATTTATCCGTAAAATCTTTCTTCAGCTCCTTTTCCCTTGATTTGATAATCGCTTTGCGTACTTTTTTATCCGAAACATTTACCAGTTTCGAATTGATATCATTCATCACACGACTGGCCGCTTTTGCATAAGGATAGGTAACATATACTGCATTACGCAGCCTTGTCCAATCGGCCCAGTATTTTTTCATTTGGGGTGTTAACCGTGTGTACACTAAAACAGTGGGTAAATAACTATACGGAATGGTATCTCCCTGTGGTGTTACAAACGCATATACTTTCAACGTATCGTTTACGCCATGCTGTTGCCCTGCTGTCTTGTTGGCAAAAGCAAAACCTGCGACTAAAAACAGGGAAAGGATAATATTTTTTTGATGACGGTTCAATTGACTTAAAAATAGACACTTCTGCCCAACTTAATGCTGTCTGGCACAGAAAAGTAATCCTATTGGTTTGTTAAGATACGAGATGAACGCTTCGTCGGGAAGTTTTTAACCGCTGGATAATAGACATAACAAAGCCCACCACCATTACCATTACCCCCAACCAAAGTATGTTGATCATAGGGAACTCATATACTTTCAATGTGATCAAATCGGTAATAGCCGAACTCTCTTTCACCCCTATTTCAAGCTTTCCGGTTTTCTGGTCAATTACTTTATTGAATTTCAATACCAGGCTCTGCGATTGAACAGTGTCTGTGATATTTCTGAAGGCCTCACCTTTCAGCGCGATACCTGGTTTTACAGGGTAACGGCGCCCGTCTTTGGAGATCACGGTCATATCGAGGAATAAAGCGGTCTCATCATCAGCATATTTGGCTTTAAGTTCTTTGGGGTTAACAGATACTTTGTTCAGCACCATCAACCCATTTCCATAAAATAAAGTGTCGCCTGCTTTTACTTCCCGATTCTTAAAGCTAACCGTGTCTGCATGGTTATTTTCCTGAAAAGAAGTGATGTACACAAAAATATCTTTATACCAGTAATGCTTTGCGGCTGGATTTGCAGAAGGGCCTTCGCCTCCTTTATTTTGTTTGATTACGTCGGGGTATAATTTAAATTCTTCACTGCCATTCTTGGCTTTAAAACTTATTTCGAAATAACGCTTTCGATCCCTTGTATTCAGTGTATCTCCGATAAAGGTTACCATATATCTCCCCATATCTGTAGGAATGGCCTTGAAAAGCGTAATATTTTCCGCCGGATCACCTACCGCATCTCTCTTGGCTTTGGGATCTGCTCTTAGAGGTGTTACCCCTGTTGTATTCCAGCTTAAAACTGTTTTCTTGCTCGATGAAATTAAAATACCCACCAGCACCAATCCAAAACCAATATGCGCTACCGATGCACCTGCCGCTTTTATTTTTCCTTTCATGCCTAACCATATGTACAAGGTATTAGCCACCACTGCATATACGGCTGCAAAAATGGCCAGGTGTATGGCAAACAAAAAGCCGGGGCCTTTTTTATCATAACTCACGTGCCCGAATAAACTAATACATAAACTAATAATTACCGCCAGTAAAGTAGGGATCCATATTTTTTTTCCAAACAATGCTTTAGGGGTGTCTTTGTATTTTAAATACTGTGTAATGGCAGTTAATAACCCGATGACCACAGCTACAAAAACCTGTATCTGGTTGTAGGCAAATTCTTCATCTTCCGGTGGGGCTATTTTGGTGCCGAATAATTTATTGATAACAGGTGTTGAGGTTTTGGCTATTATAACAATGCCCGCCAAAAACAATACCAAAGAACCAATGAACATCCAGAACTCGCGGCTGTATGTATTTTCTTCTTTAACAATAGACGGAATATTTTTGTAATTCTTGAAGTAAAGGAACAACGCGGGCACAAAAAATACCAATAAAAATAATAGCAACTGTACATTCATGCCAAGATCTGTAAAAGCATGTACAGAGGTATCCCCCAGAATACCGCTTCTGGTTAGGAAAGTGGAATATAATATCAAAGAAAAAGTAATGATATAAAAAAAATAGGTAGGTCTAAGCGAATAACCGCTGTTTCGATAAATCAAATTGGTATGTAATCCGGCCACCAGCGTTAGCCAGGGTACCAATGAAGCATTTTCTACAGGGTCCCATGCCCAGTAACCGCCGAATGATAAACTTTCATAAGCCCATGCGGCACCCATCATAACCCCGGTGCCTAATACCGCTGCAGAAAAAGATGCCCATGGTATGGCAGGTTTGATCCATTCATGCTTTTTACTCATTAGCCCGGCAAATGCATATGCAAATGGTACAATGGTAGAAGCAAACCCTAAGAACAAAACCGGTGGATGTATCACCATCCAGTAATTCTGTAATAAAGTATTCAAGCCTGTACCGTCTTTCACAAAACTTAAATATTCCGGCCTGCTGAAAATTGGGGCCTCCATTTCATTCCGCAATAAAGAAAAAGGGCTGCTGCCAACTTTGGTATCGAAAAAATAAATACCTATCAGCATAGTTGCCAGACAGAATTGTGCGAAACTAACAACCATCATTACACCTGCCTCCCACTCTTTGGAACGCCAAATCAATATCCAGCCCAGCACACAATGCCAGAAACTCCACAACATAAAACTACCTTCCTGCCCTTCCCAGAAACAGGCAAACAGGTATTCAACCTGCAGGCTTCTATCGCTGTGGGTATACGCATATTTATATTCGAACTGGTGGTGCGAAATAATATAATACAGTGTGGCGAAAAGAGTAATTACCGAAATGGTCTCAAGTAAAAAAGCGATGCGGGCCAATCGTATCCAGCTTTGTTTATCGGAAACTGTCTGCACGCGCGAGGCCCTGAAATAAGCAATCGTGGCTACCAATGAAGCCATTAAAGAAAGTACCGCAAAAAAATGTCCGATTTGCCCTGGTAGTAAATGTTCGCCGATATAATTCATGTAAGTTGGGTTCCGTGGATTTTCAAATTTTGAAATCGGGAAATTTTGAAATCGGTCATTTTAATTATAAAGTAAGCCTCCTTTTAATAAGCAATTTTACAATCTACGAGTTCCAAAATCAGTTCACCGATGTCTGTAAGTCTTTTTTCATCGCTTTAGGGTCGTCTTTGTATTTCGACGGGCATTTCAACAAAATATCCTTGCATTCAAAATGATTACCCTGAACCCTTCCTTTCAATACAATACGATCACTCTTTTCCATATCGGTGGGTTTATTGTTTCGGTAGATTACTTTTATACTGCTACCAAGGGTATCGACCGCCGTAAAACTTAAATAGTTAGGGTTCTTAACAGCATCATATTCCAGTGGCTGCTGTTTGTCTATTTTAGCAATCAGGTTAACAAATTTCCCCTCTTTCTGCCTGGCCGATGCAATGGTCTCATAAGTGGTCAGATCACCCGTATAACTGATCAATACCACAATGGCCGCTGCAATAAACAACAGGATTACAATATGCATTTTCTTCATTTGGGCGGTTTTACGGTGCAAAAGTAGTTCAAAAACAACATTTTAAGGGAAGTTTATGACCGATGGCTAGGGGTTTTTACAAACTCCAAACTGCAAACTCCAAACTTTAAACTAATTTGCGCCCTGTTCGGAATTTTCAAGCAATTATCATGGCCGATTTATCGCAATTTGACCCCAATGCAGTAGGTAATCCTAACAACAATATTTTTGGCCTTCCATTTACGGAAGAAGATGCCCGTTTGGTTATTCTTCCTGTTCCCTGGGAGGTGACTGTAAGCTCTGGTGCCGGCACATCCCGCGCAGCGGAGCATATTAACAAATCAAGTAAGCAGGTGGATATTTTTGATGTTGATGGAGATATGGGTTGGAAACAGGGCTTTTACCTGAAAGATGTTGACCGTCGCATCCTTATGAAAAGTGATTACCTGCGCAAAGAAGCTGAATTGTATATAGATTATATCTCTAAAGGTGAGTTGGTAGAGAAAAATAAATTCATGTGCAAAAGCCTGAAAGAGATCAATGAAGGTGGTGCCATGATGAACCAGTGGGTATATGACCAAACGAAAGCTTTATTGGGTAAAGGGAAACTGGTAGGCCTGCTCGGCGGCGACCATAGCACGCCATTAGGTTTTATGAAAGCATTGGGTGAAAAGCACGGCGATTTCGGCGTATTACAAATTGACGCACATTGCGACCTGAGAAAGAATTATGAATTTTTCACTTACTCACATGCATCGGTTATGTACAATGCACTAGAGGAAATACCTGCTTTACAGAAACTGGTACAGGTAGGTGTGCGGGATTTTTGTGAAGAGGAATGGAACTATGTGTGCAACAGTAATTATAAAGTGATCACTTATCTAGACAAAGCAATAAAAGAAAGGCAGTTCGATGGCGAAACCTGGAAACACATTGTAGAAGAGATCATACATCATTTACCGGAAAAAGTATACCTGAGTTTTGACATTGATGGATTGGACAGGAAGCTATGCCCCAATACCGGTACCCCCGTACTAGGTGGTTTTGATACAGAAGAAATTTTTTACCTATTAAAGAAAATATGTGAAAGCGGCCGCAAACTGATCGGCTTTGACCTGGTGGAAATTGGCGTTGGACAAACCGATTGGGATAGTAATGTGGGTGCAAGGATTTTATGGCGTTTGTGTAACATGATGGTACATAACAATTCATAACCCAACGCCCCATCAGCATATGAAAGTGTACGATTATATTATAGTTTTTAAAAAGCCATCGTTCCGGTTGGTTGACATAATCAGTCAGCTGATGCTTTTACTGGCTGTACTTGTTTTTGCTTCATCGATACCAGCTTCAAAAGCGGTTGTGCAGGGAAGTTCGTTGGTATTAGTGGTTGTATTAACTGGTATTATCGGCTGGTGGGTATATTGCATCTTCCAACAAAAAAAAGGGAATACGCCTTTTTTCAGACTTGCTTTATTGTTGGCAGCCGTTGGCTGGTATTTTCAAACCAAGGGAAACTACATTACCCTCATTTATTTCCTGGCCGCTGTTTTAGAAAAACAGGCCAAGTTTCCACAAGAAATTGCTTTTGATGATCAGGGAGTTGTGATGAATTCTTTACCAAAAAAATATTATGACTGGACAGATATTACCAATGTGATTTTAAAGGATGGCATATTAACAATAGATTTCCGAAACAATAAACTCATCCAGAAAGAAATAGAAACACCAGCTACTGTAAAACTGGAGCAGGAATTTAACGAGTTTTGCAAAATAAGGCTAAACGCATAATGCTGAACGCTTTTATACATTCAATACATGCAAATTATACAATCACCCTACCTGCTTTATTCAGACGGTAAAGGAAATATTTTTGAAGATACGAGCCTGTATGCTGTTGGCAGGGCGGGTTGGGATGCATTTCCAATCCCAACCGAAGAATGGATAGAATTGCCTGATGGCGGCAACTTATACGAGCTCCCCGGCCGAAGGGGCATTGGTGTTGATGTGGCTACCGGTGACATGCGTTTATGCGAAAAAGGCTGGGCCGTTGCAGCATTTATTCCTCCGGCACATACGGGTTTATACATCGCCGCATTTGAAACACTACCCGATGCGCCTATCTTGCCTTTATTTTGTTATACGGCCGCCGGCTGGCTGAACGAAAAAACATACGTACCTGCAGTTCGCATTGAAAAAGATATCCGCCAGGAAAATGCAGGGTATGACGAACAAAAGATTAAACAGGGAACAGCACATTTATTACAGGCATATCCAAATAACCGTTTGGTAAAACATTTAATGGACAATTGTTGCATGACCTACAATTGCCCCGCGGCCCGAAATTTTTCATTAGGCCGATGGGAATGCCCCGTTCCCACATCCCCTGCCTGTAATGCCAATTGTATAGGTTGTATTTCTTTTCAGCCGGAAGAAGAAACAATTGTTTCAACACAGGACCGCCTCACATTTAAACCCACTGCCGAAGAAATAGTGGAGTTTACTGTGCCACATTTAATTAACGCACCATTTCCCATTATCAGTTTTGGCCAGGGTTGTGAGGGTGAACCATTACTGATGTGGGAAACCATCCGTGAATCCATCCTAGAAATTCGTAAGCATACTGATAAGGGCAGCATCAATATCAATACCAATGGCTCCAAACCTGATGCGGTAAAAGTTTTGTGTGAAGCGGGTCTAAACAGTATCCGTGTAAGCACCAACTCTGCACGTAAACATGTTTATGAGCCTTATTACCGCCCTAATAATTACCAGTTTGAAGACATAGTAGAAAGCCTGAAAGTGATGCGCAGCTTTGGCGGCTGGGCAAGTATTAATTATTTTGTATTTCCCGGCATGACGGATAGTGTGGAAGAATATGAAGCCCTTCGCAAACTAATCATTGATACCGACCTGAGCATGATTCAATGGCGGAATTTTAATATTGATCCCGATTGGTACATGGGCAAAATTGGGATAAATGAAACCGGCGAAATGCTTGGCGTAAAACAATTGATGGAAATGATACGCGAAGAATTTCCCAAACTGCGCTTCGGTTATTTTAATCCATCGATAGAAAGGATCAAAGGAGATTATGAACATAATTTTGCCGGCGGAGAATTGTACGTGTAAAATAGTCAGGGTTTTCGAAAAGAATATTGAATTAGGGTTTTATACGTTATTAATTTTACCGTTGCTATCCAATATTGTATCCGATTACTAAACAATGATCTCCATTCATACAAAAAAAGATATTTACCTCGGTATTGCACTGGCCATATTTGCCACAATAGTATGGTCGGGAAATTTTATTATCTCCAGAGGGGTTAATCAGCAGATAGGGCCGGTTAGCCTGGCTTTTTATCGCTGGTCAATGGCTACAGTTATCATTTTCCCATTCGCCTGGAAAAAATATATAGCAGAAAAAAAACGGGTATTTGAAAACTGGAAATACCTTACATGGGTATCATTATCGGGCATTGCACTCTTTAACACATGTGTGTATGTATCCGGTCATTATACCACTGCAATCAATATGGCGCTGATCGGTACAACATCTTCGCCCGTTTTCGCAACCATCATGGCGGTGATCTTTCTGAAAGAAAAAATGAATGCTTTTCGCATTATCGGGATGATCATCTGCATTTCAGGCATACTTGTATTAATCTCCAGGGGAAGTTTACAAATACTCGCTTCTTTTCATTTTTCAACCGGCGACCTGTGGGTATTGGCAGGTGCATTTGCTTTTGCAGTGTATAATATCCTGGTTAGAAAAAGACCAAAAATCCTGTCGCCACTCAATTTTCTGTTTGTCATTTTTGCTGCAGGCACTATTATGTTGCTCCCGGCTTTTGTAATAGAATCATGGGTGGGTGCACCAACACAATGGAGTTTATCTCTTGTGAGCGCTATTTTATATTTAGGGGCTGGCACTTCGGTGATTGCATTCTTTTGCTGGAACATAGCCTTACATTCGCTGGGTGCGGGAAGAA
>JAYSXR010000339.1:0-7941 GCA_043717145.1 Chitinophagaceae bacterium
GTAATGCCGAACAACGACAGGAAAGTACGCAGTTTGTTAACCCTGAGTTCCTGCAGTGCCATCCTGAAACTATTCCATAAAATGCTCAATAGCTTTAACATGTATCAAATGTAATACAGTAATGGCCCGGAAAAAGGATTTTTATGTAAGTGGTGTGTGGAGCGCATGACCGATAGTTTATGGGGCACAGTTAAACACGGCAATTGGTTGTACCACCAGCTACCCATTGATAACCATGGCTTATGGATCATTGATTACGGGCGCTGAACCATCGCCTATAAAAAATGTTATTAGTTATCAACGCTTAGCATCGTTTCCTGTGCTAAATTTGCATGATTTCTCAAACATAAACCTGCTATATGACCTGGAAACAAGTCTTCACTTCATCTATCGGCAAGAAACTGGTTATGGGTTTCACCGGCATTTTCCTAATCCTTTTTTTAGTGGTACATGCCGGCCTGAATGCCTGTATCTGGGCCAATGATGGGGGCGACATGTTTAACAGGGCAGCTAATTTTATGGGCAGTAACGTAGTTCCAAGGATAATGGAGATAGGTTTGTTTGTAGGAATTTTCCTGCACATCCTACAAGGATATTTACTAACACTTGAAAACCGGAAGAAAAGATCGGTTGGTTATGCGGTAAGTTATAGTGAAGGCAGTAAATGGTATAGCCGCAGTATGGCGGTGCTGGGTACGATCCTTTTATTATTCTTCATTCTCCATTGGAAACATTTCTGGATACCCTCCCGCTTCACGGGTGTAGGAGAAACAACACATGCTGTTGCCAATGGCCTGCCTGTTCACAATATGTATGCCTTAATGAAGGATACTTTCAGCGAACTATGGGTTGTGATTGCTTATGTGATTGCCTGTATTTCCCTGGCCTATCACCTGGCGCATGGTTTCCAGAGTGTTTTTAAAACATTGGGCGTGCATAATAAACGTTACCATATCATGTTATCAGGCCTGGGCTATGGCTTTGCTGTTATTGTGCCTTTGGTTTTTGCCATGATGCCGGTAAGTTTTTATTTGGGATGGGTGAAGTAGTGAGTGGTCAGTAAGCTGGAAATATTCAAAGCCATTTACTAAAAGATAAGGAGCGAACATGGCGTATAATTGAGTGAGAGAGCCAAAGCTGAGAAAAGAGTTATTACCGGGACAACAAACAACATTAGAAATTCCAAACCATCGAAATATGTTAGATGCAAAAATTCCTGCCGGGCAGCTGGATGATAAATGGACAGATTATAAAGGGCATTGCAAACTGGTGAACCCTGCCAACAAACGTAAGTTGGAAGTGATCATTATAGGTACCGGACTGGCAGGTGCTTCTGCAGCCGCATCTTTGGGTGAACTGGGGTACAAAGTGAAAGCTTTTTGTTTCCAGGATTCGCCCAGGCGTGCTCACTCCATCGCTGCCCAGGGCGGTATTAATGCTGCCAAGAACTACCAAAATGATGGCGACAGTGTTTTCCGCCTGTTTTATGATACGATTAAAGGCGGTGACTACCGTGCCCGTGAATCAAATGTGCACCGCCTGGCTGAAGTGAGTACCAACATCATTGACCATTGTGTGGCACAGGGTGTTCCTTTTGCGCGTGAATACGGTGGCTTACTGAGTAACCGTTCTTTTGGCGGTACACAGGTTCAAAGAACTTTTTATGCTGCGGGCCAAACCGGTCAGCAATTATTAATAGGTGCTTACCAGGCTTTGGAAAGGCAGGTGGCATTAGGAAATGTAAAAATGTACAGCCGTCATGAAATGCTGGAGATCGTTAAGATTGATGGCAAAGCACGTGGCATTATTGCCCGTGACCTTATAAGCGGTGCCTTGGAAAGGCATTTTGGGCATGCCGTATTATTGTGCAGCGGCGGATATGGCAACGTATTTTATTTATCAACCAATGCCATGGGCAGTAACGTTACGGCGGCATGGAAAGCACATAAAAAAGGTGCGGCATTTGCCAATCCCTGTTTTACACAAATTCACCCAACCTGTATCCCCGTAAGTGGCGACCACCAGTCGAAATTGACCTTAATGTCGGAATCACTGCGTAATGATGGCCGTATATGGGTACCCAAAAAACAAGGTGATACCCGTAAAGCGATAGATATACCCGAAGAAGAAAGGGATTATTATTTGGAAAGAAGGTACCCCGCATTTGGCAACCTGGTTCCGCGTGATGTAGCATCAAGGGCGGCAAAGGAAAGATGTGATGAGGGTTATGGGGTTGGAAGCAGTAAACAGGCGGTGTACTTAGATTTTGGTGCAGCTATTATTCGGTATGGAAAAATAGAAGCAGGTAAAGAAGGTAAGGATGATCCCACACAGGAACAAATTATAGCCTGGGGTAAAGAAGTTGTGAAAGAGAAATATGGTAACCTGTTTGATATGTATGAAAAGATTACCGGTGAGAACCCTTATGAAATAGCCATGCGTATTTATCCTGCCGTTCACTATACCATGGGTGGACTATGGGTAGATTATGAATTGCAGACAAGTGTGCCCGGCTTATATGCTTTAGGTGAAGCCAATTTCAGCGACCATGGTGCCAACCGCTTAGGGGCTTCCGCATTGATGCAGGGTTTGGCTGATGGTTATTTTGTAATACCCTACACGGTGGGGAATTATCTGGCTGATGAAATATATAATGAAGCCATCCCAACCTCACATCCTGCTTTTGAAGAAGCAGAGAAAGAAGTGTCAGACAGGATCCATCGTTTAATGAATATCAAGGGTAAGCAAACCGTAGAAAGTTTTCATAAACGTTTGGGGAAAATCATTTGGGAAAAATGCGGTATGGCGCGTAATGCGAAAGGTTTGCAGGAAGCAATTGCAGAGGTGCAGGCATTGAAAAAAGAATTCTGGAGCGATGTGAAAATACCGGGTAGCATTGAAGAGATGAACCCTGAATTAGATAAAGCCAACCGCGTTGCCGATTTTATTGAACTGGGTGAACTGATGTGTAAAGATGCATTAAACCGGAATGAAAGTTGCGGTGGCCATTTCAGGGAAGAATACCAGACACCGGATGGGGAAGCTTTACGCGATGATACCAACTATATGTATGTAGCCGCCTGGGAATATGCTGGAGACAGTAACTGGAACCTGCATAAAGAGCCGTTGGTGTATGATGTGATAAAGCCAACGCAAAGGAATTACAAGTAGTTATAACAAGTATTAACCGCAAATCAATTTGACAATTTGAAATTATGCTAATTTGAAAATTAAATTAGTGTGCAATTTTAAATTATGGGGGATAGAAAGAATGTAATTGTTGAGAAATCAGTTTCCTTTTCTCTGGCAATTATAAAGTTTGCGGAAGTTCTTGAATAAGACAGAAAATAGGTAATTGCAAAACAGCTTTTACGTTCCGGAACCTCGATTGGTGCAAACCTCTTTGAGGCCCAGAATGCGGAAAGCAGGGCAGACTTCATTCACAAAATGAAACTTTCAGCCAAAGAAGCCAGCGAAACGCTTTATTGGCTGCTTCTAGGTGAACGAAGTGACAATTACTCTTTTAATCCGGCATTACCGGATGATTTCTGTGAGATCATCCGAATCCTATCCAGGATAATTGCCACATCAAAAGGTTAGCCGGTTTTGCATTTTCAAACTTTCAAATTTTCAAATTTTCAAATTTCGATATGGAACATTACCACATGAATCTGAACTTAAAAGTCTGGAGACAGCAGAACAACAAAGCAAAGGGTGCATTCAAAATGTACAGGGTGGAAGATATTTCTTCTGAAATGTCGTTCCTGGAGATGATTGATGTGTTGAATGAAACATTGATCAGGGAGGGTGAAGACCCGATTGCGTTTGACCATGATTGCCGTGAAGGTATTTGTGGCTCCTGTTCTATGTACATTAACGGTAAGCCACATGGCCCATGGCAGGCGAACACTACCTGCCAATTGCATATGCGGGCTTTTAAAGACGGAGATACCATTGTGGTAGAACCCTGGAGGGCCAACGCTTTCCCGGTGATCAAGGATTTAATGGTGGACCGTTCAGCCTTCGACCGTATTATACAGGCTGGTGGTTATATCAGCGTAAATACGGGTAATGCCGTTGATGGTAACGCCATCCCTATAAATAAAGACAACGCCGACGCCTCTTTTGCAGCAGCCATGTGTATCGGCTGCGGTGCCTGTGTGGCCGCTTGTAAAAACAGTAGTGCCATGTTATTCGTAAGCGCCAAAGTATCGCATCTGGCTTTATTGCCCCAGGGCGATCCGGAGCGTAAAAGCCGTGTGATTAATATGGTGGCGCAAATGGATAAAGAAGGTTTTGGTGCCTGCACCAATACCGGTGCCTGTGAAGCCACCTGCCCTAAAGAAATTTCTATCAGCAATATTGCCCGGTTAAACCAGGAATATCTGATTTCCAGTTTAACTGCGAATAAGTAAACCCCCAACCTATTTAAAGGTGGCCTTAGTGAGTGAACAAAGAGACTGTTTCGTAAATGAAACAGTCTCTTTGTTTTAAGGGTTACACAGCGCGCATTGATTTTCTCAATTTTAGGTAAAACAGGGATACCATTAATGACCAGGTGATTTAGCAGTCTGATTGTTGTTACTTTTACATGTCAATTATTCTGTTATGAGCTATACAGTTCCTGCACAAACAAGTATCGGACATGTTCATTTAAAAGTGTCTGATTTAGATAAAGCTTTATCTTTTTACCAAGGCTTACTCGGGTTTACATTGATGCAGAAGTATGGCACCCAGGCTGCGTTTATTTCGGCCGGTGGGTACCATCACCATATCGGGTTAAATACCTGGTACAGCAAAGATAGCAAACCGGCACCGGGCAGTGCACCGGGGTTATTTCATACGGCTATCCGCTATCCTACCCGCAAAGACCTGGCCGCTATTTTACAAAGATTGATGGATGCAAAATATCCCTTGACAGGTGCTTCGGACCACGGTGTATCAGAAGCATTGTACCTGGAAGATCCGGATGGCAATGGCGTGGAATTATATTGGGATAAGCCTAAAGAACAATGGCCCGTTGATGCAGACGGAAATTTACAAATGGTAACAGCGCACCTTGATCTGCAAAACTTGTTGCTGGAATTAATCAGCTAACAGCGCCCGCTTTATAACATCCTTATCTTTATATCCGGATGTCAAATAACTATTTCCAATTCAAACAGTTTACCATTCATCAGAACAGGTGTGCGATGAAAGTATGTACCGATGCCTGTTTATTTGGTGCATGGGTAGCAGAAAAAGTACAAAGCGAGAAATACGGGCCACAAAGTATTTTGGATATTGGTACGGGTACAGGTTTGTTGGGCCTCATGGTGGCGCAGGTAAATAAGGCTATGATTGATGCCGTTGAACTGGATGAACCTGCGGCAGAACAGGCAGGAGAAAATTTTGAAACATCGCCATGGCAAGAACGTTTACAGGTTATCAGGGGTGATGCAAGGACCATACTCCTGGGAAGAAAATATGACTTCATTATTTCCAATCCGCCTTTTTTTGAAAATGACCTGAAGAGTGGTAATATCGGGCGGAACCTTGCTTTGCATAGTGAAGAACTTAATTTGCAAGAGTTACTTTCTGTTGTACAGAAACATTTATCCGGCGATGGAAAATTTGCGTTACTACAGCCTTATCACCGAAAAAACGAATGTATTAAAATGGCTATGGAAGCGGGATTTTATTTAGTAGAAGAAGTTGCCGTTAAACAAACACCTGCTCATTCTTTTTTCAGGGTGATGCTTTTATTTGGAACAGATCAGGCAGCAGTTATTTCCAGTGAAATAAGCATCAGGGATGATGACACGTACACAACTGCCTTTTCAGTTTTATTAAAAGCGTATTATGTAAAGTTATGACACCTGAAATAAAAAATCAATGTACTGCATAATCAGCCAGGTATTGAAAAGGAGCCGTTAGCTTCCCATCCTTCAATAGTGTTGCCCTTTCAATAGCGGCGCTCCCCCCCTTTCGTATATCATCTAATACATATTTAATCAGTTGTTCCCCAAAATAACGGCTGGCATCCCGTGGTAATTCGTTGGGCAGGTTGCCCACTGCCATTATATCTATACTGGTTTGTAAATAGGGAGATGTTTTCATACCACTGAATTTATCAACTCCATATACCGGCGCTTCCATCGTGGCATCGCCGAGATTGCAGGGTATACTTCCGTTTTTATCGTCCGTAATATCTGCAATAGATTGTACACGGAAATCCGGGCGTTGCAAAGTTTCCATGCTAAACAATCTTGGAATCGTTTGCTCCCAATAAATTCCATTCATCAGTATATCGGTATGCGCACAAAACGTTTCAAAAACACATCTGTATTGATCCGCATGCAGGTGAAAATCTTCCCTGTTGTATTTACCTGTCTTGGTATGGCGGTAAAGGTCGCTTCCTTTTAAATGAACATATACGGGATAGTCGAATTCGCGGCTGGTATATTCATCGGGCTCTACTTCCTGTACATCCATCAAATTCATAATCTCCAAAATGCCATGTGCCACACGGCCACTTCCGGTAACAGCAATTTTCAGGTTGGGAAGTTTCAGTCCAAAATAAGTATGTATCAGTTCCCGGTAATCTTTCACTTCACCTACCCTTCCAAGATGATAGGCTCCTGTTCGGTTTCCATAAACCATGATACCATTATGGGCCCCTACGATCCCTGCAAAAAAACCAAAGCCTATTATGCGTTGCCCATCCTTGTGTTCCAGGCATTCATAATCAATGAGTGTAATCCGTTTATCCACCATCGCATGCATCAGCAATTGATTGGCGGGCTGTTTTTTCTTGGTATGTGAAAAGAAGAGATATGTTTTATTGGGGATTAGTTGCCAAACAGGTATTTCCTTAATGCCCAACAGCAGGGTACAGCTGCTAAGGTCATCCGTTACCTCAATACCCGCTTGCGTATATTCTTCATCAGTAAAACAGCGTGTTACGGAGGTTTGCACGAGTATCTTAATATCAGCAAAATGCTTAACTAACCATTTACACTGCGATGGAACCAGTGCCACACGGTTATCTGCCGGAATTTTTCCCTCTCTGATAAGTCCAATCACAAGCATTGCATTACTTTTGGGCACAAGATAAGGGAAGGGCTCGAGTAGTGAGTGGTGAGTACCCTTCACCAAACATTACTTCCCCTCACTACCTACCATTCACCATTTATCATACACACCACACCATGAATTATTTCGAATTATATAACTTACCTGTCTCATTAGGTCCTGACCAAGCTCTCGTAAAAGAGACATTTTATGAACTGAGCCGTAAGTACCATCCCGATTTTCACAGTACTGCTTCAGCAGATGAGCAGGGGGATATGCTGGAGAAAGCATCCATGGTGAATATGGCCTATAAAGTGTTTCAGCACCCAGATGAAACCATTAAATATGTGCTGCAGCTCAAAGGCTTACTGGAAGAAGAGGAAAAATACCCGTTATCCCCCGATTTCCTGATGAAAATGCTTGACCTTAATGAGCAGGCGCTTGATGTATCGGAACAGGCAGATATAGACAACCTGACGAATATTATTACCAACTTTACAAAAGAGATATATGAACCTGTGGAAGCCGTTATTACAAATTACAAAGAAGGTATTACTACCGAAAAAGAACTGTTGCAAGTAAAAGAGTATTACTACCGGAAAAAATACCTTGACAGGATTTTGGCCGGTTTGAAGTGATACGGTAATATTGCAATCCGATTAACGAGAAATGCTTGATCGACAACGCATGACACAAAAAAGGTGCGTAAAGCCTAAAATGCCCAGATGGCGGAATTGGTAGACGCGCTAGACTCAAAATCTGGTTATCGCAAGGTAGTGCAGGTTCGATTCCTGTTCTGGGCACATTAAACCCGTTGAATATCATTGATTATCAACGGGTTTTGTTTTTAACAAGTCTTTTTCTCGTCAGTTTTTCACGCTTATTCCC
>JAYSXR010000340.1:0-2684 GCA_043717145.1 Chitinophagaceae bacterium
GCTATTCCACTCATTATTTTTTCTATCAACATCTGGTAAAACCTTGTCGGGATCAAGTATCACCTTATCAATTTTATTAGTAGAAGCATATCTATAAACCCAGCTTCCTCCACGATGCCATATTTCAACAGGTAGTTGTACCGTTTCTGTTTTGCCACTGCTTTGAATTATTTTAATGATCACAGGTAAAATCATTTTACCTCTGTTATCAATAGTAATCAATGCTCCTTTAGATGGATCATCGCCAACATACTTAACAGCGGTTATTGCCTGGTCAAATTTCCAGGTGGTGAAAAACCATTCCTGCCAAAACCAGTTTAGGTCTTCACCAACCGCATTATTAATGCAATGAAAGAAATCGTAAGGCGTGGGATGTTTAAATGCCCATGCTTCAGTATATTTTCTGAAGGCGTAATCAAAACGTTCTTTACCAACCACCACTGTACGAAGCAGGTTAAGGCCATAAGCTGTTTTACCATAAAACTGGTAATGCTGTTCTTCATCCAACGCATCAGAAACGGTCATCAACGGATCTTTGTATTGCATAAATTGTTCGTAATCTCTTGATCCGAAAAATAGTTTATCAAAAAAAGCAGCATCATTTACATACTCACCTTTATTAAAAATATCGGTTGCTATATAGTTGATGTAAGTATTAAAACCTTCATCCTGCCACATGTATCTTCTTTCATTGCTGCCTACAATCATTGGGTACCAGTTATGCCCAATTTCATGAGCAATTAAAAACCATAACCGGGCGGTAACTTCTTTGTAGCTATTAAAAATCAATCCAGGGTATTCCATATAGTAGTGATTCCGGCATTGCTGATCGCAACATTCCACGGATATTCAAAAAAGCTGTTGGAATATATTTCTATGCTTGCTTTTAAATATGCTGTTGATCTCGTCCATGCGGTATCACCCATACTTTCAACCGGGTAACAAGACATAGCCAGCGCTTTACGGCCCGAGGGTAAATTAATTTTTGCAGCATCCCATATCATTGCCTTGCCTGCTGCCCATGCCACGTCTCTTGTATGCTTCATCAAATAATGCCAGGTAAGGTTGCCTTTGGCAGCAGGGCGGGTAGATGCTTTGCCTGCTTCATCAGCACCAATGATAATAACGGTTTTATCGCTTGTGGCTGCAAGTGCCAGTCTTTTTATTTCTGTTGTTGTTAATACTTCTGCAGGATTTTGCAGATCACCTGATCCATAAATAATCATCTCCGAAGGAGCGGTAATATAATATTCGTAATCGCCATAATCGCAGTAAAATTCTCCGAAGCCCATGTAGGGTAATGTGTTCCATCCTTCCACATCATCATACACACACATGCGTGGATACCATTGGCCTATTTGATACACAACACCACCTTTGGTGTACTGTCTTCCAAACCGGCCTGCGCCATCCAGCGGAATGGTAAAACTAAAATTCATTTTTATAGCAACCTTGCCTCCCTTAGCCGCCATCGGTGTTTTCAAACGCACCTGCATCCTTGTATCGCTGATGATGGGTTCGGCAGTATACGTTTTTCCATTCTGCATTACCGTTACATTTTTAAGTTGGTAGCCGCCATTTGTTTTATTAAGCACACCAAAATAATTGCCGGGATATTTTGTTGCTGCAACAGACCTTGAGGAGGATTCAAAAATATTCTGATCGAGTTGAAGCCAGAGATAATCCAGTTGGTCAGGACTATTATTGGTATAATTAATGGTTACATCCCCTGCTACAGTGGTATCCTTTTCATTAAAGATGGCATGTATAGTATAGCTGGCATTATTTTGCCAATACATAGGCCCCGGTACACCCTTGGCCGAGCGCAAGAGATTGCCTGCAGGAGAATTGAAACTTTGTGCAAAAAGTTCATGCGGATTAAATGTAGCTGCATTTTCAATTTCATTTTGAGCAAATAAACAGGAAATAAAAATTAATTGTTGGCATAGTAAGAATACTTTTTTCATACTGTTTGTTTTAGCTGGTTTTTAATATTTCATAAGTTAATTCAATCTGTTCAAACATTGAATAATTGGCTATCGCATTTGTTATGGGATTGTTGTTGGTCATGCATTTATTTGTTTTATCTGTTTTACAATTTTTACTACGCCATCATCATACTCACCCTGCAGCGCATATTTTCCAAAAATTAATAACCCAATGGCGGCAACCGGCGTTATGATAAACAGGGCGATGATGCCAAAAATTAAGTCTTCCTGTGTACCTGCATTTATTTTTGGCAGGCCAAGTTTGAAAACACCAAACCAGGCTGATGCAATAGCTAGCAGTATCCAAATGATACCCGCATATCTTTTTACAGGGTTTAATATGTTGGGTGAAATAGCAATGACAGATTTAGCCCCGACATCATCCTTTAAGTATAGTAAGCCTATCACAAGAGAGATAGCCATTAATGTAAGTGGATAAGTTAAGCCTGCTAGGTAGTAATTGTCTGGATTCACCCGTTTTGCTTTTTCAATTAAATAGGTAGCAATAACCGGGCACATGCCACCAAATATGCCAAAGCCTAAATGATAAGGTAATGACATGGAACTATACCTGATTTTTAAAGGAAACATTTCAACCAAAAATGCAGCAAGTGGCCCGTAGGTCATGGTTAAAATAAATTCAAGAATAAATATCATGCCTATCAGCTTCCATTTGTCAGCCCTATTTAATTTGAT
>JAYSXR010000035.1:0-6095 GCA_043717145.1 Chitinophagaceae bacterium
CATTATACAATTAAGCCCCTCTGCAAAAAAAACAGAGGGGTTTTATTTTAGTTTTCCCTGGTTTAATAACAGCAGGATCAGTAACATTTAAACCGTTTACTTGTTATATCAATATAATTTTGCAGAATGAAAAAAGGTTTGATTATTTTTCTATGGACTTGTATGCTGATGGGGTGTGAAAAAACACTTAATCTTCAGCCCGACAAACAGGTCCCTAAATTAGTGGTGGAAGCTCAAATAGAAACCAACCAGGCGCCGATTGTAGCCCTATCTATTTCACTGGATTATTTTTCAGAAATTGATACCGCCAAGCTTATTAACTCTTATGTACACGGCGCCAGGGTAGCTATAGATGATGGGAGCAGGGTATACACACTTACAGAATTTTCGATGGCGTTGCCTGCTGGCAATAAATTTTATTATTACAGTACCAACCAGACCATCCCTGCGAATACGTTGGTTGGAGCAGCCGGAAAAAAATATACTTTGTCTGTTGAAACAGCCGGACAGGTATATATTTCATCAACCACTATCCCGGTGTTGGCAAAAAAGATAGATTCGGTTTGGTGGAAGAAAGCACCGAATAATCCCGATACCACTAAAGCAATATTAATGGCGAGGGTAACCGATCCGCCTGGTTACGGTAATTATATCCGTTATTTTACCAAAGTGAACAGGGAGAATTTTTATCCGGGTTATAATAGTGTATTCGATGACCAGATAATTGATGGAAAGACTTATGATATCCAGGTTGACCAGGGGGTTTCAAAAAATGAAGTGCAGAGAAGGGATGAACATGGCTATTTCAGGAGGGGCGATACCCTAACAGTAAAGTTTTGTAATATTGACAAAGCCAGTTATGATTTCTGGCGAACATGGGAATTTACTTATCAATCGGTAGGTAACCCATTTTCTTCTCCGGGCAAAGTGCTGGGAAATATCAGTAATGGGGGGTTAGGATCGTTTTGCGGTTATTCGGCCCAATATGTCAGTTTGATAATCCCCAAATAACTAAAGTTTGTATAAAAACACGCAGGTGATAACTGCAACGGAATGATACTTTTGTTCGTCTAAAATATTAAACAGTCAGTATGGAAATTGAGGCTACAGAAAAAGTACATGTATTGATCATTGGTTCTGGCCCAGCGGGATACACCGCAGCCATTTATGGGGCAAGAGCTAATATGAAACCGTTATTGTACCAGGGTATACAACCCGGTGGGCAACTAACCATTACTACAGAAGTAGAAAATTATCCCGGCTACCCAGACGGTATACAGGGCCCAGAAATGATGGTCCATTTTGAAAAACAGGCAGTCAGAATGGGCGCAGATGTGCGCTATGGATTAGCCACTAAAGTTGATTTCTCGCAACAACCCTACAAAGTATGGATTGATGAAGCAAAACTGATCGAAGCAGATTCAGTCATCATCTGTACCGGTGCCTCGGCTAAATGGTTAGGCATACCCAGCGAAGAACGGCTGAATGGTTTTGGTGTAAGTGCGTGCGCCGTTTGCGACGGTTTTTTCTTCCGTGGAAAAGAAGTGGCCATTGTGGGTGCAGGTGATACGGCTGCTGAGGAAGCCCTGTACTTATCGAAATTATGTACCACGGTACATATGTTCATCCGAAAGGATAAAATGCGGGCCAGTAAAGTGATGCAGGATAGGGTAGTTAATACACCCAATATCAAAGTATACTGGAATACCGATACCGATGAAATTTTAGGAGAAAAAAAAGTAGAAGCTGTTCGCATTAAAAATAACCAAACGGAGGAAACGCATGAAATACCCATCAGTGGTTTCTTTGTAGCGATTGGCCACCAACCTAACAGCGATATTTTCAAAGACTGGTTAACGATGGATGAAACCGGCTATATACAAACCATACCCGGCACATCCAAAACTAATATAGAAGGAGTGTTTGCCGCTGGCGATGTTCAGGACAAAAGCTATCGCCAGGCTGTAACCGCAGCCGGCAGTGGTTGTATGGCAGCACTGGATGCGGAGAGGTATTTAAGTGCGAAAGGACTTGCGTAAAAACCGTTTGGAGTTTGGAGTGCTTACCAAAAGAATCATAACTACTTACTTCAAACACCAAACTAGCTCACATGCTTTCTATCCGTCTACACAACATCATCATCTTCGCTCACCATGGTATTTATGAAGAAGAGAAGCTGTTAGGTAATGAGTTTGAGCTGAATATTACCATTAAACATTCTCCGCAGCGTTTACCTGTAAAGCATTTGGAGGATACAGTGGATTATATAGCCGTATATGAATTGGTAAAGAAAAGAATGGCAGTGCCCACTTCTTTATTGGAAACATTGGCTACCGAAATCGCTCAGCAAATTCTGGCACAGTTTTCCTTAGCAGAAACAGTGTTTATATCCATCCGGAAATTATACCCGCCGGTTTCTCAATTAAATGGCAGTGTAGGGGTAAGCTTTGACTTAAAAAGAAATAGTGTTAAAGAATTGTAAGCTTATGAAATTATTTTTTTCTACCCTCCTGGTTTTTATGGCAATGACTGTTCAGTCGCAAGACATTGGTGTGTTATTCAAGGAAGCAGACAATTATGAGAAGCAGCAAAAAGAACCGGAAGCTTTAGACAAGTACAAACGAATACTAGGGTTAGAGCCCGGCAGCATAAAAGCATTGGTAAAAGCAGCAGAATTGAATAGCTCTCTCAGTAACCGCCAGGCAGATAAAAACAGTAAACGACTTTACATTGAAAGTTCCCTCTCTTTCGCCAAACGGGCAATTATAGCCGACAGTAATAGTGCCGATGCAAATTATGCCATGGCCATGGCCTCGGGTAAAATGACTGATGTAGAAACTGAGAATAAAAAAATTGTCGCATTCGTTAAGGATGCAAAGAAATATGCTGAAAAATCTTTGAGCATCAATACCAATCATGCCAAAGCGAATTACACGCTGGGTAAATGGCATTTTGAAATGGTAAACTTATCAGGCATTAAAAAAATTGCTGTTAAATTGCTGTATGGCGGATTACCCGGAGGTGATATGGATTCTGCCATTAGTCACATGGAAAAATGTAAAACACTTGATCCCTATTTTGTGACCAATTTTTTAGACCTCGCAAAAGCATATAAAGACAATCACCAACCCGCTAAAGCCATAGAAGTATTAAACAGGCTCGTAAAATTGCCTACCAGAACAACAGATGATGTAGCTTTAAAGGCAGAAGGAAATAAATTATTAGAATCAATGCAATAACGGTTCGATCCGCTTAAGCGTTCCAACACAAAAAAAAATAATTATGGAATTACAACAACAATTCGAACAGGCTGCCGCCGATAGTAAAACGCTGAGTGGTAAACCAGATAACGAAACCCTACTGAAATTGTACGCTCTATACAAACAGGCAACTCAAGGAGATACAACCGAATCAGGCCCTGCTAATGCATTTGATTTTGTAGCCAAATTTAAACATGAAGCATGGGCGAATTTAAACGGTGTTTCAAAAGAAGATGCCATGCAGCAGTACATTGACCTGGTTGCAAAATTAAAAGGGTAATAAGAACATCGATATCTATATTGTCTTTTTCTTCCACCTGCCGCTCTTGATATACCACAACGAAGGAATTAATATAGTTGTCCAATATATCCATTCGCTGGCCCAGCCCCAGGCAATAGGTAATTTCATTGTCTCCAAAACGATATAAACATAGGCACAATAAAAACTAATAGCCGCTACTTCAGATATCAGGTTCATTTTCGAATTGCCTGTGCCCGTAACTGCATTCATCCATACCACCGAAACCGACATCAACACCAATGCGGTGGATACTACACGGAGGACAGGGATGGCTGACTGGATAAAATCTTCCCCCTGCCCATAAATTGAGAGGAATAAATGAGGGAAAATATTCAGGAAAAGGCAAACCAGTAAAGCAAATCCTACACTCCAGTACATGATCTTGTTAATCAGCTCCACAACCTTATGCTGCAGCCCCTGTCCAATCACATTACTCACCATCGTATTCGCCGTAGCCGCAAAAGCCCAGGTAAAGCAACCAAAGAATCCAAAAATATTCCGCATGGTATTGGAAACAGCAAGGTCCCTTTCTCCGTGGTGCTCAATCAAAATATAAAAAAATTCCCAGCTCATTATACTGATGGTATGTTGCAGGATCAATGGGTAGGATTGTTGCAGGATCAGTCTAATATTGGCAGCATCAAAAGCCCAGTTCTTGAATAAATGCAATTGTTTGGTTAACCCATTCAGCCGGATAACTGCGAAGATCACCGCCAGTCCACAAAACTCCGAAATGATAGATGCATATGCCGCACCATTAAAACCCAGGTTTGGCATGCCAAACTTGCCATAGATTAGAGCGTAATCAAAAAAAACATTGGTAATCGCTTCAGTAGCTGTTCCTATAATAAGGTATTTACTCTGGTTAGTACCTACCAGTAAAGCATTGCGCATCTGGTACACATACAAAAACGGCAACCCGAGAATACGGATATTCAGAAAATTTACACAAACACGAACGCTCTCAGTATCATGCAGCGACCATGCCAGTGCGCGGGGAGCCACAAACCAGGTAAGCAGAATCCCCAAAACGGCAAATACAATCGCTATGCGGATACCTTGCGAAAAAAGGTTACCAATCGCATCAATCCTGTTCTCACCGGCACGCCGCGAGATCAATGCCTGTAACCCATTATTCAATCCGTGCCCGGCTACTGCAAAAATGAGGTAATAAACACCCGTGATACCGGCCAAAGCCAAAGCACGTTGCCCCAAGCCGCCCAGAAAAATATTATTAGTGATAAAATTGATCTGCGGAACAATAATGGCAGCCGTTATGGGCAGGGCAATACCAAGTATCTGCTTATTACTGATATTGACCTTGAGGTTTATGCCGGAGGAAATACTGCTCATAATGAGTTACAAAGCTACTATTTTGCTGTTTCCCCACATCGCTTTCAATAGCCCGTTCTTTTTTTATATCATTGCATGGCAATTGAAACCCATGGCACAAAAGATAATTGGTATTTATAACGATGCACACGATACCACCGGTACCCATCAACTCATTATCGAGATCGGTGATAGCCAGGTAGCCTGTATGATAAAAAACATGGAATCACAAAAAGTAGAAGAACTAGAAGTGTTCGGGATAGAAAAAGATAGTAGCGACTGGAGTGATATTTTTTATGAAGTTAAAGCCGCCTCACAAATACTAAACAGGCTTTTTCGCGATACACTTTGCTTTTATAATTTTGAAGAAGCCATCATCATGCCTGAAGAAAAATTCAGCGCAACAGCTGCTGAGGATTATCTGTCATTAATATATGGAGAAACCAGCCGGCATGAAATCAAATACGACAATATCCTGCCTGGGTCAAATATGGTAAACGCATACAGGGTAAGAAAATCTATTCATGAATTGGTGGGCCGTCATTTTTTATTATACAAACCCCATCATATCTATTCCAGGATATTGGATGATATTTTGAATAGGGATCAGCTCGATAATCATTTTCTTAAGATACAGTTCTACAGTCATCATTTCATCCTCGTTTTGGTAAAGGATAAAAAACTACAACTGATACAGTCATTCCAATACCAAACAGATAATGATGTGCTGTATTATTTGCTTAGCCTGATTAAGCAATATGGTATCAACAATGATTATTCTAACCTTGAGGTTAGCGGTATGTATGATCCCGGCACTTCCCTGCACCAGCAATTTGTAAAATTGTTTGGCCGTATTTCATTTGATACCATTCAGGTAGAAGGGGTATTTGCTTCGGCAATGGCGGGTTATCCTGCGCACTATTTTACCCCTCTTTATAAGCTGGCTATATGAGGATTATATCAGGTAAATGGGGAGGAAGAAGGATCAGTCCGCCCACCAACATGCCCCATACCAGGCCCACCACGGATATAGCAAAAGAAGGTCTGTTTAATATCCTGCAAAACCGCATGAACTTTGAAGGGATCAAAATACTTGACCTCTTTAGTGGTACAGGCTGCATCAGTTATGAACTGGCATCCAGGGGTGCTTCCGATCTCACCATTATTGAGAAAGACAATACCATGCACGGCTTCATTAAAAA
>JAYSXR010000341.1:0-7916 GCA_043717145.1 Chitinophagaceae bacterium
ATCTGCTGCATGGTATACCCTTCATAAAAATGGAAACGGCCCTGCATAGCAATGATCTTTGTATTGCCCACCATTCCTATGATTAATTGCCCTTTATGAAACTCTACCGTCGAAACCGGGAAATGCGGTATTTCATGATAAGGGATGGTTTGCTCAACCTGTATTGACTGGATAAATGAACCCAGCCCTGTACCCAGAACAATTCCTGCCGTGGCAGCTGAAAACCCATTATTTTTTAAAAAGTTGGCAGATTCATCTATTTTTTTCAACAAGTTTTCCATTAAACGGCTTATTTTTTAGTAGGTAAAATAAAACTATCTATGCCGTATAAACGTAATTACTACATGAAAAGATTATGTTCTGTTTGTATGCTTCTTACATTTTTCTTCGTGAAGGATTCTTTTGCGGAAAAGAGTATGACAGATACCATTGACCTTATACAAACCTCTCAAAAAATATTGCTGGCTGCAAAGCGGCATGAGATTACTGATTCATTAACCGCCATCCTTTCCCATATTTCGGCTTCAGATCTTGAAAATCAATTAACAGACGATAACCATAAAAAAGCATTCTGGATAAACCTGTACAATGCGTATACCCAAATACTGCTTTCAAAAAATCCGGGTATGTACCAAAAAAGAAGTTCTTTTTTTGGCGGCAGACAAATTGCTATCGCGGGACAACAGCTTAGCCTTGATAATATTGAACATGGCATACTCAGAAGATCAAAAGTAAAATGGGGTGAAGGGTGTCTTAACAAGCTGTTCCCATCGGGATTTGAAAAAAAGAACCGGGTAGATACTGTTGATTACCGGATACATTTTTCCTTAAACTGCGGAGCCAAAAGTTGCCCTCCGATTGCCTTTTACAGGCCGGAACAACTCGATAAGCAATTAGATGTGGCAACAAAAACTTATTTAAAAGGAGAGAGTGAATACAATAATTCCAAAAACAGCATTTATCTTCCCACCATGATGAGCTGGTTCAGGGGAGATTTTGGTGGTAAAAAGAAAATGAAAGAACTATTACGCAAAATAAATGTCCTTACAGCCGAACAGGACCCTGCTATTAAATTTAAGAAATACGACTGGAACCTTTTTCTTGAAAACTATAAACCTACTAACGATGGCTAATCATTATTACAATGCAGAAGACCTGGGCAAATTTGGTGCTATTGGCGAATACCAGAAAGAGCTTGCCGATAAATTCTTTGGCTGGTATCATGAGGTATTTAAAGACAGTGCTTTAACCGCCAGGGAAAAATCCCTCATTGCATTAGCTGTTGCCCATGCTGTTCAATGCCCTTATTGTATTGATGCTTATAGCGGGGATGCTTATGAAAAAGGATGGACCGAAGCCCAGATGATGGAAGCTGTGCACGTGGCATCTGCTATTAAAGGCGGTGCGGCATTGGTACACGGTGTGCAGATGATGAATAAGGTGAAGGGAATTGCCATGTGATAATTTGAAAATTGAAAATGACAAGATGAAATCATTACAGGCTTTAAAACATGCGTTGGCGGATGCGGGCCACCAGGTAGATGTTCTGGAAAATGAAAAGGATTTTCCCCTGTTCCGGGATAAGCTGGAACCTATTGGCTTGTTTCCGCTTAAACCACTTGTGTCACAAATATTCCAGGTGAATGTAGGTAAGATGTGTAACCAGGTTTGCAAGCACTGTCATGTGGATGCGGGTCCGGACCGTAAAGAAATCATGACCAGGGAAACCATGCAATTATGCCTGGATGTACTGAAAAAAAACGAATCGTTTACAACCGTTGATCTGACAGGTGGTGCACCTGAATTAAATCCTGATTTCAGGTGGTTTGTGGAAGAGATCAAAAAAATGAACAGGCATATTATTGTACGTTGTAACCTCACCATCATATTAGCCAACAAACGGTTTAATGACCTTCCTGATTTTTTTAAGCAACATGCGATAGAAGTGGTTTCTTCATTACCATCCTATACAAAAGACAGAACAGACAGGCAGCGTGGGGATGGTGTGTTTGAAGATTCTATCAAAGTATTACAGATGCTGAATGAAGTGGGGTATGCGAAAGAAGGAAGTGGCCTTATTTTAAACCTGGTATATAATCCGGCAGGTGCTTTTCTACCCCCCTCCCAGCCTGCTTTGGAGAAAGAATATAAAAAAGCTTTATTAAAAGACTTCGGCATTGTTTTCAATAACCTGTTCGCAATTACCAATATGCCTATCAGCCGTTACCTGGATTATCTTCTGGTAAGCGGCAACTATGTTTCTTATATGGAAAAACTGATTGCAGCATACAACCCAACTGCTGCAACGAATGTGATGTGCAGGAATACCATATCCGTTGGTTGGGATGGCTTTTTGTATGATTGTGATTTTAACCAGATGCTTGACCTAAAGCTCAGCTGTACAGAATCTACCCATTTATCAGCTTACAATGCGTCGCTGATTGATAAAAGGGATATCGTTGTTAACCAGCACTGTTACGGTTGCACGGCAGGTGCAGGATCCAGTTGCGGTGGTATTGTGGCCGAATAAATTTAAACGCTTTGCCTAAAATCAAGTTTTGAAATCTGCTTTGATCATTTTTGTCCGTAACCCTGAACCCGGTAAAGTAAAAACCCGGATAGCCAAAACCATGGGTAATGAAAAAGCACTGGAAGTGTACAAGGAACTTTTATTGCATACTCACGATATTACAAAAGATATTTCCTGTGATAAGTTTGTATTCTATGCCGATCAGATTACCGAAAATGATCTTTGGGAAACTTCTTCCTATCATAAAAAATTGCAGCAGGGCAATGACCTTGGGCAACGTATGCTATTCGCTTTCAGGGAATTGTTTGGCTTAGGGTATCAGTCTGTCCAGATCATTGGCAGTGACTGTATAGAACTCACCACAGATATTATTGGAATCGGGTTTACAAGGCTACATGAAAATGAAGTGGTAATAGGCCCTTCAACAGATGGCGGCTATTATTTATTAGGGATGAGTTTATTGATTCCCGGTATATTTTATAAAAAAGAATGGAGTACTGAAAAAGTATATTCATCTACGCTGGCAGATATTAACAAACTTTCCCTTTCTTATTTTTTATTACCCGAATTATCAGATATTGACACGGAGAAAGATTGGTTGGATCATCAAATAAAAATTTATCAATAAAACAGGATTATGTCTTATTTAGAAACCACCAAAAACGTTTACAAAGAAGCTGCTGAAAACCCGCAGAAAGGATTGTGTTGTACTACCACACCCATATGGCAATTACCCGGCCTGGAAATACCGCAAAAAATGCTGGAAATGAATTATGGTTGCGGAAGCACTGTTAACCCCAGAGACCTGGTTAATAACCCCTCCATCCTTTATGTTGGTGTAGGTGGCGGAATGGAACTTTTACAATTCACTTATTTCAGCCGGAGAACAGGCGCTGTGGTGGGCATTGATATTGTGGATGAAATGATTACTGCCTGCAAAGAAAATTTTATTGCGGCAGAAAAAGTAAATCCCTGGTTCCGTTCTGAATTCGTGGAACTGAAAAAAGGCGATGCACTTCATTTACCGGTAGCTGATAACAGCATAGATGTTGCCGCGCAGAACTGCCTGTTCAATATTTTTAAACACGAGGAATTAAAAAAAGCTTTGAAGGAAATGTATCGTGTATTAAAACCAAGGGGCAAGTTGGTACTTTCTGACCCTACCTGCGAAACAACCATGCCTGTATCGTTGCAGGAAGACGATCGTTTACGGGCACTGTGCTTAAGTGGTGCATTGCCTTTGAACGAATACATCAAAATGATAACAGACATAGGATTTGGCACTGTTGAGATACGGGCCAAAAGACCCTACCGTATTCTTGATCCCATTAATTATGACACGCAAGAACTGATTTTTATAGAAAGTGTCGAAGTATGTGCCATCAAAGATCCCATGCCTGCAGACGGGCCCTGTGTGTTCACAGGCAAAACAGCCATCTATTACGGAACTGAGGAATATTTTGATGATGAGACGGGTCATGTTCTACTGCCCAATCAACCCTTGGCTGTCTGTGATAAAACCGCGGGTAATCTTGCTGCATTGGAAAGAGAAGATATTTTTATTTCCGGATCAACCTGGTTTTATGATGGTGGTGGATGCTGCTAGAATGAACCTATCTTTTGTGGGGATAGCCCACTTTTCTGCAGTGACAAAAACCGATCTGCGAAGTATATGTAAATAAATTTTCTGTCGCTATCGATTTTAGTGTGATTCAGATACGTGCATGAAGCGCTATTTATTTGATCTTGCTTAACGCCAGCATACCCACCATCCAATTTGGCAATGGTTTGTTGTGTTTGCGTTTGGTAAGGTCAATGAACAGTCCGAGCTTTTTCAAAACAGGTACTTTGTGTGTTTCCACCAGTTCAATCAAGGTGCCGTCAGGATCTTCTACATAACAGAACCTTCCGGCCGAAGCACCCATACTAAACGAATCGGCACTGTCTACCGTGAAAGAATAACCGGAAGCAATGGCTTTTTCTTTTAGCAGGTTCATATTTAATACATCGAAACAAAGATGAATAAACCCACAATCCCCCCAATAGCGCTGGTGATATATTTTTTGTGGCTGCCTGTCGGTGGATTGTACCAGTTCCAGTTCAATATGGCCCAACAGTTTACTGAAGGCACCTGTAACCCCTGCATCTTTAGTAAGCAGTACTTTCTGCACAGACTGTTCTGCGCTATTGTGCAACAAAGTATCCTTTTCAGTGGTACTGATATGATATATATTTTTGTGAATACCTAATAGGTCTTTATAAAAATCCACTGCTTTGCCCATATTACTTACGCCTATTACCGCACCAATTACACCGCCACAAATATGCCTGGTTTTTTTAAAAAGATCGGGCATTTCAATTACCTGGAAACGGTTGCCATAAGGATCAATAAACCAGAGTGCCTTTCTTTCATCGGGTAAATAATAGATAGCTGAAATCTGAACGCCCGATTGCGCAGCCAGGTATTCGTAGGCTTTCTGTATATCGGCAGATTTAAGTTTAATGGCAAAAATACCGAGGTCTCCAAAGGTTGGCAGGTCGGTTAATTTGGAGGGTTTGCGTTTTTTGAACTGCCATATTTCAAATCCCCCACCACCCTGCATATTCAATGAAAGAATGGCCCTGCGGTGGTGTATTTCATTGCCGGTATAGCGTGTCATCAGCGAAGCTTCGGCCACATCATCAAATACCAATACATCCATGCCAAAAAGATCCCGGTAAAGGTATTTGGCATGATCAGCATCTTTTACCCCGATGCCAACCTGTTGAATTCCTGTGATCAATTCTTTCATGTGATGATTTTCCCTTTTTTTTAAATACGAAAACAAAAAGCGGATGGTTCAACGGTAATCCAGCATTTCCCGGTATCGTTGCACCATGGCTTCCTGTGAAGCCCCGTGTTTAAACATTTGTACAATAGTATAATTGGCCTTCTGAACACGCCACCAGCTGTTAGCGTCGTATTTACGTGAAGAAACAAGTGCATCTTTTGAAAAAATACGATACCTGCCCTTTTTCCTGGCCCTCACTGTAATCTCGTAATCTTCCATAATCTGCATGCCTGTATCAAATCCCTGAATATTTTCAAACAATTCCTTTTTGATAAATAAGGTCTGGTCGCCACCATAACAAACAAAAAGATCAAAACGCGTAAAGAAGGCATTTAGTTGTAAAATATATTTACCAGTATTAAACCAGGTACGGTAACGACCCAAATCAAACCCTTCCGTAACTGCCTTATTGATGTCTGAACAAAAACCCGCAGGCGGAAAAGTATCTGCATGTATAAAATAGAATATGTTTCCTTTTGCCATGGATGCTCCATAATTCATTTGCGCAGCGCGTCCTTTCTCGGTTGATGACAAAGCAACGGCTCCTGCTGCTTCTGCAAATGATAGTGTTGCATCTGTACTTCCGCCGTCTGACACGATGATTTCTGTGTCTTTGTCGGCATGCATTTTAAGATAAGATACCAATTGCGTGATATTTTCTGCTTCCTGGTAAGTAGGGATAACGATGCTGATCATACCAATGCTTACTGTTTCCCTTTTGAGATCATATATTGATAAATCATTTCTGAGGCCTTTGCCATCGCAAGCGTTGCATTAGTATCGTCTTCAAGATTTTTTGAAAGAAAGACCAGTACATATTTTCGCCCATCTGGCAAAAAAACAATGCCTGAGTCGTGGTGCACCCCAGTTATCGTTCCGGTTTTATGCGCCACTTTTACTTCTTTGGGAAGAAAGGCAGGAATTAATGTATTGTGTGTTTGGTGCAGCAGTACCTTGATCATTTCATCGCAGGCACCCTGGTTGATGATCTTCCCTTCCGCCATATTTTGAAAGATCAGCATAAGGTCATATGCGGTAGTGGTGTTATTTAATCCTTTCGCAAAAGCTTTGGTATCTTCCACCCCACGCAGCACCTGGATATCATTGGCACCAAGTGCACGCATGGTTTGGGTTACATTTTTTCCACCCACCATTTCAATGATGATGTTGGTGGCAAGGTTGCTGCTGGTCGTAATCATCCGGTAAATCAAATCAGACAATGGAATTCTGGTGCCTGCCAGCTTATATAAATCCTGTTCACTGTCATCCGCGGGATTGAGCTGATAAATACTTGTATCTACAATACTCGTAAATTCAGTTTTCACCAATATCATATCTGACAGTGAGCGTTTACCTGCGGCTACCTGTTTAAACGCTTCTATCATTACAGGTGTTTTCATGGTACTGGCGGCATGAAACATTTCGTGTTCGTTCCACAAAATCGCTTCTCCAGTACTAATATCTTTATATGCCAATGCAAATACACCTTTTTGCCAGCCCAGTTCGGTCTGAATTTTCAGTAATAAATCTTTACTGTTCATAATGCCCGTTTGGCCGTAGGATGAAATACCCATAACTGCTGCTATAATAAAATAAATACATCGCTTCATTTTCTTTATCCGGTTATTTTGATGTAGCAGATAGGTTTAATAGTTCCCGCAGGTATTCTCCCCAGATAGAGGGGTTGGAATGTGTACCATGCCCGGTTGTTTTATCTGTGATGGGGAGTAAAATATATTTTCCTTTTGCCACATTCCTGATTTCTTTTTCTATCAGTCCAAGTTCGGGTGGGTTTACCTGGTCGTCAGCAGAATTCACTGCAAACAAGGGTGCTTTTATTTTTGCCAGGTGAGGAGCAGGATTATAATCGCGGGATGCATCGAACTGGTAAATAAAATCATTTGCATCAAGTGATGCGAGGTATCTTTTTTCCAGGTTATCCAACATGGTTTCTGCCAGTTCACGGGAAGGGGCAGATTTTTGCCATTGAAGCGGGCTGCTTGTCATAAAGATCATAGATGAGATAGCCCCGCTCATACCAAGTTTGGGTTGTGCTATGTACTCACCTGCTTTCCATTCGGGGTCCATTTTGATAAGATCGATCGCCATTTTTCTTTGTATCCGGTTCCTGCCTGCAATTGCTACAGGTAAACTTGCCAATGGCATCAGCGCATCCATAAAACCGGGGTATTGATAACCCCAAATCCATGCATGCATGCCTCCCATCGAAGTTCCCATTACCAATCTGGCGTGGTTTACGTGTAAATGTTCCGTTACCAGGCGATAATCAGCCAACACCATATCATCATAGGTATATTTAGGAAAACGCATATGCAGCCCATCACTCGGTTTGCTTGATTTTCCATGACCGATCGCATCAGGCAGTATAATAAAATACTTTGTCGCGTCTAATAATTGCCCCGGGCCAAAAAGTCCGCCGGCAAACATATCCGTTAAGAAATTCTTTCCAGCCCCGGTGCTGCCATGCATGATGATCACAGCATTGATTACTGTACCCTCTTTGTTTAACATTGGTTTGCCGATAACCGTGTAGT
>JAYSXR010000342.1:0-2665 GCA_043717145.1 Chitinophagaceae bacterium
CCCTGGTATGCCGCATGGGACCTTGCTTTTCATTGTATCTCCCTGGTGATAGTAGACCCTGAATTTGCCAAGAACCAGTTGCTGCTTATGATGCGTGAATGGTACATGAAACCAGATGGACAATTACCTGCATACGAATGGAATTTCAGTGATGTTAATCCGCCGGTACATGCATGGTCGGCATTGGAAGTATATCGCATTGAAAAAGAAACCTGTGGTACGGGTGATATTAATTTTCTTAAAAAAGTATTTCAAAAATTGCTCATCAATTTTACCTGGTGGATCAACCGAAAAGACCGCAACGGCAATAATATTTTTGAAGGAGGTTTTTTGGGGCTTGATAATATTGGCGTTTTTAACCGTAGTCATAACCTAAGCGACGATATGCAACTGGAACAGGCCGATGGTACCAGCTGGATGGGTATGTATGCGTTGAACATGATGGATATGGCGCTGGAAATAGCCAAACATGATATTGCTTTTGAAGATATGGCTACCAAATTTTTTGAACATTTTGTATTGATTGCAGAAGCGCTCAATAGCCATAGCCTTTGGAATGAAGAAGATAAATTTTATTATGATGCCTTGCGCATAGCAGGTGCTGACCCCATGCCATTGCGTATACAAAGTATTGTAGGTTTAACCGGTTTATTTGCAGTTAGCATTATGGACACCGAGGTGTTTAAACGACTGCCTGATTTTAAAAAGCGTATTGAGTGGTTTGAAAATTATAGAGAAAAGAATGACCGTTTTTGGCCTAACGAAGAACATGGTGATGGTGAAGAAATATTGATCTCCCTGGTTAAAAAAGACAGGCTGATTCATTTGCTGAACCGTATGCTGAATGAAGACGAATTTTTATCAGACGGTGGTATCAGGGCACTTTCAAAATACCATGCAGCACATCCTTACTCGGTAACAATTCAGGGTACCAAATATGAAATTCAATACGATCCCGGCGACTCAACCAGCAACCTTTTTGGTGGCAACAGCAACTGGCGTGGCCCCGTGTGGATGCCCATCAACTATCTCATTATTCGCTCGATAAAAAAGTATGGTGAATTTTATGGCGACAACCTGAAAGTGGAATGCCCTGTGGGATCTGGCAATATGTTAAACCTGGTAGATGTTTCAAAAGTGTTAACAGAAAGAATTGTGAGCCTGCTGGCATTGAATGGAAAAGGCGAACGTAAATTAAACGGTGATCAAAACTGGTTTTATAAAAAACCGGGCAACGAAGAGCTGGTATTGTTTTACGAATATTTTCATGGTGATACCGGCAGGGGGTTAGGCGCAAGTCACCAAACAGGCTGGACCTCACTGGTGGCTGACCTGATAGGTGGTTGCGAAGTAAAGAAAGATGAATGGAAAGAAGGAACCGGCCATGAGATTTTTGTTGATGAGGACGAAGGAGAGGAGTGATTTTTGCCGGGTGAGGCACCTACCAAAAGGTAACTCACCCGGCAAAAAAAGAAAGTAGTTTGACCATTAAATAAAAATTTGTATGAAATTTTTATTGAAAAATCCGTAAAAAGTATCAACTTATTTTTTGTTATCTTACAAATAAATAATAATATGAAAATGCGGTTACCATTTTCTATTTTCCTCTTTACTGGTTTTGTATTTTTCCACTTTGCAAGTTTTGCCCAGGACATCCACTTCAATTTAATGGCACCATTTCCGGATAATTTTAGTTATCAGGTACATGGAATGACGCAGGATACACAAGGCTATTTGTGGCTTGCCACATCAAATGGGCTGTATAAATATGACGGGTATCAATACACTGCCTTTCGTAATCAATCATTAAATCCCAATTCGGCTGCTACCAATAATATTGAATGTGTAACTATTGATAAGGCTGGTAATATATGGCTTGGCACACGTCCGTCAGGTCTCGATCGGTTAGACCCTGCAACGGGTATTTTTACCCACTTTCGCCATAATAAAAATCCTGGTAGTTTAGCGAACGATTCGGTAACTATTGTAATGCAGGATAGCAAAGGAACGCTTTGGATTGGAACTAACGGTGGCCTGGATAAATTTGATCCGGTAACCAGTCAATTTTCTCATTACTCTCATCATGCCGGCGATGCGTTATCACTTAGCTGCAATGTTGTAAGAGCCCTTTATGAAGATAAGCAGGGGATTATATGGGTTGGAACGGGAAGCGCATTTTCATCAGAAAACCCTAAAGGTGCTGGTAATGGAGGCCTCAATAAATTAGATAAAAAAACCGGGAAATTTATACGGTATCTCCACGATGAAAAAGATTCCCAAAGCCTTATTGATAACAGGGTACGTGCCATTTTTGAAGACAGCCATGGTAATTTTTGGGTAGGCACTGCAGGAGACGGATTGCATACAATGGACAGGGCAAAAGGCATATTTAAAAGGCACCTGTATGATCCTTTACACCCGGATAAACTAAGCAGGCCACCCATCAAAAACATGATTCACGGTGCTGTTGATCATATCACTTTTATTTCAGAAGATGATAACGGCAGGATATGGATCGGAACGCTTGAAGGAGGAATGAATGTGTACGACACTACCACAAGAAAAGTTGCTTACTATGGTTCTGGTAAAAACAGTAAAGAAAAGCTGAAAGACGATGGCTTTTGGGCGGTGTATAAAACAAGGGATAATATTACCTGGATAAGCA
>JAYSXR010000343.1:0-7850 GCA_043717145.1 Chitinophagaceae bacterium
TAAGATGCCAACATCACCACTACCAAGATCAAGACCACCATTACTGCTTGATTTTTTGCAGGCGCTTACTGCCACAACAGATAGGAGCGAAAAACGGCCTGCATTAATTAAGAACTTCTTACGTGACTGCTTCTTGGATGGTTCAATGATGGTTGTTACAGAATCATCCAACTGATTCATTGTATTTGTCATAATTTATTTTTAGAAATGGGGAATGAGGTGTATTAAAAGAGTGGGTTGGAGAAATTTTTATTTGGGTGGCTTTTCTATTTATAGGATGAAAAAACAATGTTTTTCTTATCATTTTATTTATTATTGGTAAAATGATAATTACATTGTAAAGTTCAAGCCAATCAAAATGACAATTGTTACACAACTCACGAAAATTCTTGCAAAATTCGCACATCAATTCGGTCAGTGCCTTTCTGCTTCCCTAATGCATCAATCCACTTACTTCCGGCCCCATAATACCTAAATCTTATAAGCGCTTTAGCCTTCCTGAATACTATTTATGCACTTCACTTCATCAAGCTTTTTACGCTTATTGTTTAAAAAAAACAACAATAAATACTACATACACTAAACAGGATAAAACAGGATGCCCGCTTTGTTGACAGAACTTGGTTTTAAACCGCATTGTAAAATGAATAGCATATAAAAATCCTCCTTCCGCATTTCCACTTGACTGCTGTTTATAGGCTAAGTATAAAAAAGGACATGATGAGAAAATAAAGCCATTTTATCCAATATAGTTTCCGTACTTGGTTGCCAGGTAAACGAAGGTTCAACAAACCTGCAAAGCAGAGTCGGGCGGGTGGCTATAGTTGGTCGTCTCACCAATACCCCTTACAAATGCCAGTTCCCTGCATCATTTTACAGCATTTTTAAATCAGCAATGCCCTTTACCTTTGCGGAAATTCGAACATCGCTTGAAGCATCTTTCCGCCCTCAATAAATATTTCTGGAAATACCGTAAACGTTTCTTTATCGGGATATTTTTTGTGGTTGCCTCCAACTATTTTGCGGTATTGGCACCACAAATCACCGGCTTTGTCATTAACCAGGTACAGCAACGCCTGCCTGGTGCCAAACCAATGCTTTCCCGGCCTGTTCATGACCGTTTGGTGGATTGGTTCATTAATTTGATTCAATCGGCTCATACCAGTTTTGGCTGGCTGGTGGCTTTATGCAGCATGACAATTCTTGCATTAGCCGTTATAAGGGGAATATTAATGTTTTTTATGCGGCAGACAATCATCGTCATGAGCAGGCATATTGAATACGATCAGAAAAACGAGGTTTTTCAACATTACCAGAAACTCGATACCAATTTCTACAAAACCCATAGCACAGGCGATCTTATGAACCGGATGGCAGAGGATATCAGCCGGGTAAGGATGTACACCGGACCTGCCGTGATGTACCTCATTAACCTGATTACCCTGATTGGTTTTTGCGTAATGAATATGCTGCGCAAAGATGTTCACCTAACCTTACTGGTACTGGCACCCTTACCCATACTCGCCATTACCATTTACCTGGTAAACAGCATCATTAATAAAAAAAGCGAAAAAATACAGTCTTTATTATCAGATTTAACTACTAATGCCCAGGAGTCTTTTTCAGGTATAAGGGTGATTAAATCTTTTGTGCAGGAAAAAGCCATGTTGGGTTTCTTTCAGAAGAATAGTGAGGATTATAAAAAGAATGCAGTGGGATTGGCAAAAGTGGAAGCTATATATTTCCCAAGTATGGCATTGATGATCGGTATTAGTACATTGGTTACGATACTGGTGGGTGGCCTGCAGGCATTGCAGGACAGCAGCAAAGTGGGATTGATAGTGGAATTTGTGATCTATATCAATATGCTTACTTTTCCCGTAAGTGCCATCGGCTGGACTGCCAGTATGATACAAAGGGCCGCAGCCTCGCAAAAAAGACTGAATGAATTCTTACAAACCGAACCTGTTATCGTCAATCCTGCAAACGCTTTAACAGCAACTGTTTCAGGAGATATTATTTTTGATGATATCAGTTTCACTTACCCGCATACGGGCATAAAGGCTTTGGATCATTTTAATCTGAGCATAAAAAAAGGCGATAAGGTTTTGTTGCTGGGAAGAACGGGAAGCGGTAAATCAACCATTGCCCAGCTATTACTCCGCTTTTATGAACCAACAGAAGGCAGCATTAGGGTGGGGGAGCATTCCTTAAAAGAAATTGACTTGCATACCCTTCGCGAACAGATCAGCTATGTTCAGCAGGATGTTTTTTTATTTAGTGATACAGTAAGCGATAATATCAGTTTCGGACTGGCCCAGGCTGCCATGCAGGATAAAATTGAACAGGCTGCCAGTTTTGCCAGTGTGCATAAAGAAATACTTGGTTTCAGTAATGGCTATAATACCATGATCGGGGAAAGGGGCGTAACCCTTAGCGGTGGCCAGAAACAAAGGATATCCATTGCCCGGGCACTCATAAAAGAACCGGAGATTATTGTATTTGATGATTGCCTTAGTGCCGTTGATGCCAAAACAGAAAATGAGATCATTGGTAATTTATACCGTTACCTGCATGATAAAACCGCTATCATTATCACCCACCGCATTTTTTCTTCCTTCAATTTCGATAATATCATCGTTCTGGAAAACGGCGGGGTAGCCGAACAGGGCACACATGAAGTGCTCATGGCCAATAACGGCTATTATGCAGAGTTATACAGGCTGCAATTGACAGAAGAGGTAAGAGAAATGGGTTAGATAATTGCAGGATTTACGTCCGTACCATATTTAATGGTATTGCCCCAAATCCTAAAATTTTGGTAATTCTGAAACAATCCTATATTTGTGACACTTATAAAAAAATTGAAAACCAAAAACAAAAAACTGTGACGTACGAGAACAACGACAAAAAGATGGAGAGTGTTTACAGCAAACGTATCAGGGCCGGTAAAAGGAGAACCTATTTTTTTGATGTACGGGCAACCAGGGGTAATGATTACTTTTTAACCATTACCGAGAGCCGGAAACGTTTTGATGACAATGGGTACGACAGGCACAAGATCTTCCTTTACAAAGAAGATTTTAATAAGTTTATCAAAGCTTTGGGTGAAGCCATAGACTATGTAAAAACAGATCTGATGCCGGACTTTGATTTTGATGCATTTAACCACGAATACAATGATTCGGATGGTGGCGAAGGTGGAACCGGAACAGAAAGAGAGCAGGTTAGTGCTGAAACAGAGGCCGTTGCAGCAGTAACAACCGTTGATGTAGAAGCAGCCGATGCTCCTACACCCATTACAGACGCTGTTGCCGCTTCTAACAGTGCGTCAGAAGAAGTAGATAAATGGTAAAAAAAATTGAGTACATAAGAAAGCCGCTGTTGAAGCGGCTTTCTTATGTAAGGACGATTCACTTACCTAACCTAACTCCCTTAAGGGTAAGGGGGGTTAAGCTGATATCTTCTTCAACATCCATATATCACATCCATTATGACCCGAATTTCCCATGGGGCCGCTCAGAAATTTAAAACCGAATTTCTCATATACACTGACTGCTTTTTTTAATTCAGGCATGGTTTCCAGATATACCTGTTTAAAACCCAATTCCGCAGCAACTTCCAGGCAACGGTGAATCATATTTCTGCCTAATCCCATTCCTCTGGCATCTGGTGAGAGGTACATTTTTACCAGTTCACAGGTGTCAAAAGGTAAGCCATCTGTAGGAAATATGCCTGCTCCGCCAATTAGTTGGCCATTTTTTTCAGCGATAAAATAACGGCTCTCTTCCATTGATTTGAACAGTTCAAATAAATGATCAGTCGAATCATCAAAATAAACCGTGCCGGGCCGGCTGGCGCCAAATTCTTCTAGCGACCGGCGTATGATAGCTGCCATAGCAGCATTATCGCCGTGTTCGATAGGCCGTATTATAATTCCTTCCATTTAAATGATTTTGTGGGAAAGCTGCAGATTGGTATAATAATCCGCGGCTTATTTTTTCTCCACATTAATTTTTTCTGAATTTCTTAAACGCATTAATCAATCCATTGGTAGACGAATCATGGGAAGCGACTGCTTCTTCATCTATCAATTCTGGTAAAATCTGGTTAGCCAGTTGCTTACCCAGTTCAACACCCCATTGATCAAAACTGAAGATATTCCAGATCACCCCCTGTACAAATATTTTATGCTCATACAAAGCAATCAAACTACCCAGTGAATAGGGCGTAATTTCTTTTACCAGTATAGAATTACTCGGTTTATTTCCATCAAATATTTTGAATGGTGCGAGCTTTTTTATCTCATCTTCTTTCTTATTGGCTTTCATCAATTCCACTTTAACCCCGTTTTCTGTTTTTCCATTCATTAAAGCCTCCGTTTGCGCGAAAAAATTAGAGAGTAATTTCACATGGTGGTCGCCAATGGCATTATGACTAATCGCAGGCGCAATAAAATCGCAGGGGATCATTAACGTGCCCTGGTGTATCAATTGATAAAATGCATGCTGGCCATTGGTACCGGGCTCTCCCCAGATTACAGGGCCGGTTGTGTAATTAACTGGGTTGCCACTCCTGTCAATACTTTTACCATTGCTTTCCATATTTCCTTGTTGGAAATACGCTGCAAACCGGTGCATATATTGGTCGTAAGGCAGGATGGCCTCACTTTGTGCGCCGAAAAAATTCGTATACCAGATACCGATCAATGCCATTAATACCGGTATGTTCTTATCAAACTTTTCTTTCCTGAAATGTTCATCAACCGTATAGGCCCCTTTGAGTAGCCATTCGAAATTATCATACCCAATCGTTAATGCGATGGATAAGCCGATAGCACTCCATAACGAATAGCGGCCGCCAACCCAATCCCAGAATTCAAACATATTGGCCTTGTCAATACCAAAAGCGGTTACTTCCTTTTCATTTGTGCTCAATGCGGCAAAATGTTTGGCAATATTTGATTCGTCATGGGCAGCGTCTAAAAACCATTCCCTTGCCGTATGTGCATTGGTCATGGTTTCCTGGGTAGTAAATGTTTTAGACGCTACAAGAAAAAGGGTTTCTTCGGGGTTTACTTTTTTTAATGTTTCAGCTATATGTGTGCCGTCAACATTACTCACAAAAAAAGTTTCGATGCCCTTTTTCCAATAGGGGCGGAGTGCTTCAGTAACCATATAGGGCCCAAGGTCACTGCCACCGATACCTATATTCACAATGTATTTTATTTTTTTACCCGTGTACCCTTTCCATTTTCCACTATGCACCTGCTCGCAGAAACCTTTCATCTGGTTCTGTACTTTTTTTATCCGCGGCATGATGTCTTTCCCTTCCACTAAAATAGCGGTGTCTGAAAAATTCCGCAGTGCCGTGTGTAATACTGAACGCTGTTCTGTTTCATTGATCTTGATACCGGCAAACATATCATGTATGGCATCTTTCAACTGGCAATCCTCCGCAAGCTGTAAAAGCAATTGCAACGTTTTTTGATTGATGATATTTTTAGAATAGTCAAAAATAATATCCTCTAAACAAAGAGAGAATTTTCGAAACCGTTCGGGATCAGCCGAAAAAAGATCACGCATATGCCTGCGGCTCATTTCTTCTTCATGGTGCTTTTTTAATAAAAACCAGGCTTGAGTATTCGTTGGATTAATTCTGGGTAACATATCTTTTGCTGATTGTATTTATTCTCTTTGAAAATGGCCAATCTATAATGATTGAATCACCTTAATTGTTTGCTGAACATTTTCAGGGCTGATATCTAAATGAACGACAATTCTTACCTGTTTAGGAGAAATCGCTATCAATAAAATGCCCAGTCCCTTCATTTTGGCCGCCAAGTCACGCGCTGTAAAGCGTCCCTTCACTTCAAAAATGATGATATTGGTCTCAACAGGCAATATCTCACCCACAAAATCTTTTTCCTGCAAAGCGGTTGCTATCTCCTTTGCATGGCGATGGTCATCGGTTAATCTTGCTACATTATGTTCAAGCGCATAGATGCCAGCAGCAGCCATAAATCCAGCCTGTCGCATCCCCCCACCAAATATTTTTCGGATACGCCTCGCTTTTTTTATCAATTCCTTTGGCCCAATTAAAACGCTTCCAACCGGGGTTCCGAGGCCCTTACTCAGGCAGATAGAAATAGTATCGAATATTTCCCCATATTGCCGGCAGGTTTCATTCTTTGCCACTAAAGCATTAAATAACCGTGCCCCATCCAGGTGCAACTTTAATTTATTTTGAAGGCACACCTCTTTAATAGCTTGTATATCAGTAAAATTATAACAACTTCCACCACCTCTGTTGGCTGTGTTTTCAAGAGAAACCAACGTTGAAGCAGGCTTATGAACATCGTCTGGGTTAATCGATTCCTCAACCTGGTCAGCGGTAATCTTTCCGCGGTTGCCATCCACTAATCGTACAGAAGCCCCTGAATTAAAGGAAATTCCACCTCCCTCATATTGGTAAACATGTGATAACCGTTCACAGATAACCTCATCACCCGGCTGGGTATGGCATTTGATGGCAATCTGGTTAGTCATAGTGCCGCTCGGACAAAAGATAGCCGCGTCCATCTCAAAAAGCCCGGCACTAATGGCTTCCAGCTGGTTAATGGAAGGGTCTTCGCCAAAAACATCATCCCCAACAGGTGCTAGCATCATCGCTTCCAACATGGCGGGGGTTGGGCGGGTAACAGTATCAGATCTGAAGTCTATCATAAACGGCGAAGATAAATGGAAACCAAAGTTTAATTCGTTTCCTGCACCGCATTATTTATTCAGACACAGTCAAATACACCCCATTTTTTTGCCCATTTACCTAAGTTTTTCCACAAAAAATGGCAAAACTCATTGTAGCAACGTACCTTTGCAGGCTTCTTAAGAAAGCTATTGAAATAAAATAACAAATTCCTTTACAGCGTTTATAAAACAATTGAGGTCTTTTAGTCGTTTATATTAAATACGTAATAACACATCATGAGGCAGCTCAAAATCGCTACACAGATTACCAACCGTGATTCGCAAGCCGTAGAAAAGTATCTGCAGGAAATCTCTAAGATTCCGATGATCACTCCCGAGGAGGAAACTACATTGGCACAACGGATCAAGATGGGTGACCAAAGAGCTCTTGACAAATTAGTACAGGCAAACTTACGTTTCGTGGTTTCCGTAGCTAAACAGTACCAACACCAGGGTCTTTCATTGAGTGACCTGATCAACGAGGGTAACCTCGGTTTGATAAAAGCAGCCCAGCGTTTCGATGAAACAAAGGGTTTCAAATTCATTTCATACGCGGTTTGGTGGATTCGCCAGTCCATTTTACAGGCGTTGGCAGAGCAGGGCAGATTAGTCCGCCTGCCTCAAAATAAAATCGGCACTTACAACAAAGCCAATAAAGCGTACATGGCCTTTGAACAGGAACATGAGCGCGAGCCTTCTACTGAAGAATTGGCTGAGATACTTGAAATGAGCGAAACGGAGATCAACAATATCTTCCAGAGCAATACCCGTCACACATCATTGGATGCCCCTGTTCATGAGGCAGAAGATGTTGCCATGGGCGATTTGCTCGAAGGTAGCGATGATACCGATGAAGATGTAATGAAAGACTCGTTGCGAGAAGAGATTCGCAGGGTACTGAAATCACTCAGCCCGCGTGAAGCAGAGATCGTTAATGCGTATTTCGGACTGGATGGAGAAAACGGTGTAACGATTGAACAGATCGGCATGAAGTATGATTTGACCAAAGAACGTATCCGACAGATTAAAGAAAGGGCTATCAAACGTTTACAAAAAGCCCGTTACAGCAATGCTTTGAAGGCTTATTTGGGGTAAACTATTTAC
>JAYSXR010000344.1:0-23736 GCA_043717145.1 Chitinophagaceae bacterium
GAATGACATTTGCACAAAACCCATTACAGTGCCCCTTACTTCCATTTTAAACATATCGGTAATGATGGCAAAACTTACAGAGCCAATTACACCGCCGAATATCCCTGTAATAATCCTTGTCTCTAATAACAAAGGGTAACTTGGGGCCATAGCACATGATATGGTGCTTAGGATAAAACCGGTATAAAAAAACAGTAATAGCTTTTTTCTGTCGAATTTTTCCGTGAAACCGGCGGTTAAAAGTCGTGCACCACCTGCACTAAATACATACGTTGATACGACAAGACAGAATTGTGAGGTGGTTACATGAAGTGTATCCACCAGTGTAGCACCCAATGGGTTGAGCACCATAAAATCAAGTATTACTGTAAAATGCAGCAATGATGATATGGCGATGAAGGATACCTGGCAAGAAGTAACTCTTTTTTCTGTTTCCCCGTCTTTGCTCATTGGTTTTGTTTATGGGATCAGCAATTTTCGATTAAAGATATTACTCAAGCCATCATCTATTTCAAAAACCTCCGCCTATCTTTGAAATTAAACAGCATTAAGTATGTCACTCCATCTCGGAAGAACCCAATTCGGCAACCCGGCTAATACCGATAATGTGCTCACCTGTAACCAGGCTGATGAACTTTTTCATGCATGGGTGCTAAACCCAAAATTGAAAATACATATGCAACAGGTAGCTTACTTGATGAAATGCTGGGCTGCCGAAAAGGAAATGCTTGACAAAGCCGGTCAATGGAAATGGGAAATGGCTGGTTTATTGCATGATGCCGACTGGGATCAATGGCCCGACCAGCATTGTAAAAAAATTATTGAGGAACTGGAACAAAGAAATATTGATCCTGAAATCATTCGTGCCATTGCCTCACATGGCCACCTGCATTTTGGTGTAGAGCCGGAAACAAATATGGATAAAATGCTTTATGCGTTCGATGAATTGTCGGGGCTAATACATGCTTATTCACTCATGCGTCCCGGCGGATATATTGACATGGACGTAAAAGGTGTGAAGAAAAGATTGAAAGAGAAATCTTTCGCTGCCAATGTATCCCGCAATGACATTAATGACGCTTGTGAGCGGGCCGGCATCCAGTTAGATGAACTGATTGCATTTATTATTTTAAAGCAGTCAGCTGTTACGACCACAATGCAAAATTGATGTAAATAGTCATATAGTGAATAGGCAATAAAAAATTCATCACCTTGTTACATAACTCACAATATGCAACCCACTCCAACATTCTTATCCTCCGACTATTGGGACTTCCGTTATCTGCATGAACAGACAGGCTGGGATATTGGTCATGTATCTACTCCTTTAAAAGAATATTTCGATCAACTTAATAACAAACATATCCGTATTTTAATTCCCGGTGGTGGCAATAGTTATGAAGCAAAATATTTAGTGCAACAAGGATTTACCGATATTACCATTGTAGACATTTCACCGGTACTTACCAAACGGCTCTCTGCAACGCTTAACCAACAGGAAATAACCATATTTACCAAAGATTTCTTTGAACTCGACGGTGAATTTGATTTGATTGTTGAACAAACTTTTTTCTGTGCTTTAGACCCCACTCTAAGAAATAAATATGTCGAAAAAATTAAAAACCTGCTATCAGGCTGCGGCAAACTAGTGGGATTACTCTTTAACATAGATTTTGTTACTAACCCGCCTTTTGGAGGTAATATTGAAAAATACAGGCAACTGTTTTCATCGGGGTTACGTATCAAGATTATGGAAAGTTGTACAAATTCTATTCCGGCAAGGGCCGGTAATGAATTATTTTTTATTATTGAAAAAGAATTAGAAAGACCTAAATAATTAATAACCCTTAAATTTTATAACATGGAAAGAAGAACATTTTTAGGTAGCCTTACCGGCCCGGTAGTAGCTGTTTGCGCAGTTTGCTTGGGGGCATGCAGTAAAAGCAGCAGTACCAGTACTACACCAGGTGCAGGGGGAACTGTTCCTGTCAATGCTAATTTTACGGTAGACCTCAATTCAAATCTTAACACAATAGGTTCCTCTATGGTACAAAGTGGCGTTATTATTGTTCGGCTTGCGGCGGGTAACACACCAGGCTCATTCACAGCAGTTCAGGTGGCCTGCACACATCAAGGCACTTCCATTGATTACAACCAATCGGCTAATAAATTTATTTGCCCCAATCACGGCTCTACTTTCTCTACAACAGGGGCAGTAACGCTGGGGCCTGCCGCAAGTTCATTGAAAGCGTATAACATTACGATTAACGGAAGTGTAATGACTATAAGCGGATAATATCCCCCCCGCATTTACAGTGAGGCCACTTGTTTTATACAAGTGGTTCTTGCTGGCTAAGGCAATGAAAGCTTCCCAACCCCCAAATAATATCAGTTGAATCAATACCTACCACTTCCCGGCCAGGAAAACAACCTGCAATAATCTGAAGTGATTTTTCATCCTTGTCACAACGAAATGTAGGTACAATCACATGTTTGTTGCTGATATAAAAATTGGCGTAAGACCCCGGTAATCGCTGGTCCTCAAAAATGATATAACCAGGCATTGGTAATTCAATAATCGTCAATTGTTTGCCGTTCAGCAAACGCATTTTTTTTAATTGCGCTAGGTTACTTTGCAGTAATTCATAATTCTCATCGTTCCTGTTCTCCTCCATCACGGCAATCACGGTATCCTCATTCACAAAACGCACCGTATCATCAATATGTCCGTCTGTATCATCGCCTATAATTCCTTCATTAACCCATAATACCTGCTCCACACCATAATAATCACATAGATAATTTTCAATCTGACCCTGGCTTAAATGTGGGTTCCTGTTTTTATTTAAGAGGCAGGCGGTGGAGGTAAGTACAGTCCCTTTCCCGTTAAATTCAACGGAGCCTCCTTCCATTACAATACCCGGATGGTATACAGGGATATTAAAATGCTTGCCAATCAGCGTTGGTATCAAGTCGTCTAGATCAAATGGCGGATATTTGTTTCCCCAGGCATTGTAGTTCCAGTCAACAATTACTTTTTTCTCAGCAGCTTTCGGATTAATTAAAAATGCAGGACCATGATCACGGCACCAGGCATCATTGGTAGGGTGCATAAAAAATTCCACCTGCTGCAAATTTACACCCGCTTTCTCAAGATGTTGGGTAGCAAAAAATTTCATCGCATCATTGGCAATATTGATACGAACTTTTTCGCTTAATGCCAGGTATTTTATGAACAGGCTGTAACTAGGATAGATTGATTCAATCTTACCGGGCCAACTGGTTTCCTTATGCGGCCAGCTAAGCCATGTTGCCTCATGTTGCGCAAATTCTGCAGGAAAATAGTAGCCAGATTCTTTGGGTAATTTCATTTGTATAATTTTCTCAGTGCAGTACTGTAATCCGCAAGTTAATGTTCGTCAATAAATCGGTTAGTAATGGGCTGATAAGTATCTATTCTCCTATCCCTCAAAAAAGGCCAATGTGTTCTATACCTATCCGTTTTATCAGTATCAATTTCAATAACTGCTACTTCCTCTTCTTCATGAGATGCCTTATATACTAATGTGCCGAATGGGTTACTCACAAAAGAACCACCCCAAAACTTCATGGCACCATTCTGTTCAAACCCAACCCTGTTAACACTTACTACATGCACGCCATTGGCAATAGCATGACTTCTCTGTATGGTTTGCCATGCATTGTATTGTTCGGTATTGGTTGCTTCATCCTGCGATGTGGCCCAACCGATGGCCGTAGGGTAAAATAATATTTCAGCACCCATCAATGAGGTAATACGTGCGGCTTCAGGATACCATTGATCCCAGCAGATCAACACCCCGAATGTTGCATATTTTGTTTTAAATATTTTATAGCCAAGATCACCGGGTGTAAAATAAAATTTCTCATAAAAAGCCGGATCGTCCGGTATATGCATTTTCCGGTATTTACCTAAATAACTTCCGTCTGCATCCAGCACGGCTGTAGTATTATGATAGATTCCCTGAGTTCTTTTTTCAAATAAAGAAGCAATAATAACCACATTCAGTTCAGCTGCTAACTTGCCTAATGCATCAGTAGTTACCCCCGGAATGGGTTCAGCCAGTTTAAAATTCTCATAATCTTCCGTGTCGCAGAAATACAATGACGTAAACAATTCCTGCAAGCAAACAATCTGTGCACCATTTGCAGCGGCTTCGCGTACTTTCTGAATGGCTTTAGGTAGATTATCGTCTTTCGCAGCAGTACAGCTCATTTGTACCAATCCAACTTTTACAATTGACATATCTATAGGTTTCTATGTAGTTCTAAAATCAGTATTAAATAATAATACTTAAGTAACTTGTTGAATCATAGCATCAAAAGTTTTAATACCGATTGTTTTTTCAGTGAAATAACCTTCTGCATACCCAACCCCTACCCTCTTACCCAGCATCAATGCCCTGGCTTTTACTGTTTCTAAAAACTGGGAAGAAGAGATATAAGTTTGTGGTTCACTCAGGTCCGGATTATAGAACTGGGTCCCGTACGCCAAAATCGCTTCCATTTTTTTATCAAAATAGGGTGTTATGTCTATCACAAACGAAGGTTGTATAAACCTGTCCTGTATATAATGGAACACATTGGATGGCTTCCATATTTCCTGCAGTACTCCATTTTCAAAAGTCTCAATTTTTCTAAGCCCCGAAAGGAATACAGCATCCGCTACCAGTTTGGCGCTTCTTCCATGATCAGGGTGTCTGTCTTCAAATGCATTGGCCAACACAATATCGGGCTGGTATTTACGCAACACTTCAATCACTTTCCGTTGATGGACTTCATCATTCTTAAAAAAACCATCCGCCATTCCCAGGTTCCTCCTCGTGGATACACCCATAATAACGGCGGCATTACCGGCTTCCAATAAACGTATTTCGGCGGTGCCCCTGGTTCCCAATTCTCCCTTAGTCAAGTCAATAATCCCTACTTTCTTACCTTCCGCAATGGCAGCCATCAGTGTGCCTGAGCAACCGAGCTCTACATCATCCGGGTGTACGCCAAAAGCCAATATATCCAGTTTCATGGGATTGATTTATACTGTGTAAAGGTAATGTTTGTAAGCTTTGGAAAGAAGGCCCGGAATGAAGGCACTATGTCAAATAAAAATCCCGCCAGAAATGTGACGGGATCTTATAAATATAATTACCTGGAAGATTAATCTTTCTTTGCGTAACGTTTTTTGAACTTGTCAATACGACCCGCTGTATCCACCAACATATTTTTACCTGTATAAAAAGGGTGTGATGTATTTGAAATCTCCAATTTGATCAATGGATATTCATTGCCATCTTCCCATTTAAGGGTTTCTTTGGTGTTAGTAGTAGACCGGCTAAGGAATGTATGCCCGTTACTCATATCCTTAAATATGACAAAACGATAATTTTCTGGATGGATACCTTGTTTCATGATTTTTAAATTTAGGTTGTACGGATTTGGCCGTACGATTATTGTAAAGAGTGACAAAACTAAGGCCGTAACAGCTAGTTACCAAATGAAATTCGGCTTTTTTGTGTGTCCAAATGACATGAAAGGCTATTTTCTAGCCTTTCATGTTCACAAATTGCAGAGGGATACCAAAATTGTCTATACGGCATTTTGCGATTACCTCCTGTAAATCATCTAGTTTTTTGCCGGTCACCCGGATAATATCATCCATAATGGCCACCTGCACCTTAAAACCGGCTTCCTTAATCATTTTCACGATCTTCTTGGCATCATCCTGTTTCAGCCCATTTCTTACTGATATTTCCTTTTTTACCACCTTACCGCTGGGATAAGCATCTTTACTGAAATCGAAGGCGCCAGCATCTATTCCCTGCTTCATGGAACGGCTAATCAATACATCAATCAGCTGTTTCATTTTCATGTCACTTTCTACTTCCAGCAAGATCACGTAATCTTTCTTATTTAATTCTATCGTAACGGGTGATCCCCGAAAATCAAAACGCGTACTGATCTCTTTTTTTACGGTATTGACAGCATTATCCAGTATCTGGAGGTCTACTTCACTGGCTATATCAAATGATGGCATATAAGGTATTTGTACAAAGATAAATAATACCGGAGGGAATATTGACTATCGAACAAGGAATATCCCATTTTCAATTTGAAAATACATTATCATTCATACTTTCCCATACATAAAGCGGGTTTTAAACAGTTACTTCACAAAAAGCCCGATAGACATCGGGACCGCTTTCTATGAAATGCACATGAGAAAAAAAAGATTTTAACTAAATAGATTTACCGATCCGAAATTATTTTATTAGCTTTTTTTGGATGAATGGCATTAATAAAACATTAGTGTAAGCAGCCTGTATTTTTTATTACAGGCTGCTACTGATTTTCAGTATTATTGGTTATCGCCTGCTTTTACACGACTGGCTTCTTCATTGGCTCCGCCTCTTTTTCTTTGGGTATTATTCAACTTGCCTTTACTAAACCGGTAAGTGAAGGAAATATTTGCTACCCTCGATTCTCCAAATTGTTGGAACTTTGCGTCTATATTGCTGTACTTGCTTTCACCTTTAATTTTTTGACTAAACAATACATCACGTACACTTATTCTGAGTGACCCTTTATTTTTCATCATTTGTTTACTAAGACCTAAATTCATTAAACCAAATCCTTTGATCCTGAAAATACCCTCTACAGCTTCTGTTCTGTAGAAGCCGCTAATTTCTGCACCCCATCCCTTATTGAATTTGAATTGCTCCATAATATTGGTCATACCGGTAGTGGCACCCACCGTTACCTGGTCACCATTTACAATTCCGCTGAATTCATTGTTAAATACATTGGCGTATATATTGCTTGTCCACCATTTGGTAAGCGGGAAAAATGCATTTACCGAAATTCCATACTGGCGCTGATTAGCTATGTTCGACTTCTTAACATAACTTTCATTTCTACTGGTGTTTTGTTCCAGTACATCCTGAATAATATCTGTTGTTTTAGTATAATTTAAAGTGGTGGTTAAAAAATTATTGTAAGTATGGGTAAGTTCAATATTATGACTAAACTGTGGTTGCAGGTTAGGATTACCCTGTTGGTAGGTATAGCGGTCTAAAAAAGTAACAAAAGGGTTTAAGCTCTCATAATCGGGGCGGCTTATTCTTTTACCATAATTCAAAACATATACATTTTTTGGGTTAGCCTGGTATTGCAGGTAAGCTGTTGGAAACAACTGTACATAATCCCTTTTAAATACAATACCCGTTGTAATCTGGTTACCATTCGAATGTGTATGCTCCATCCGTAAACCAAACTGCCCACTTATTTTTTTGCTCATAGGCCTGCTATAGTTAACATACGCTGCATTGATATTCTCATCATATACAAAATGATTGCTCCTGCCAAAGTCATGAACCACGCTGTTGTTCTTCAGGCTGTCATACCAGGCATTGTTATCGGTCTTCACGAAACTTGATTTGAACCCTGCTTCAAACCTGGCCCCATTTTTCAAAGGCTTTAGATAATCAACTTTTATACTATAGATGGCAATATCCTGCGGTAAACTTCCTAATAAAGTATCTGGCTTTGCACCGCTTAATGGGCCACCCGTTGCATTTAAATAACTGTTGGTTACTGTTTGTCCGTTGACTGATTTGTATTTAATATAATCAAAGTCTGTTGTGATTTCCGACCCTGATGTATCCAGCAGCTGGCGTATGTTAAAGTTGGTACTGAAATTTTTCCAGGTCTGGTTATTATCAGATGCGGCGCGTGTTTGACTTAACAGCATATAATTTGGATCTGATATGTTAATGGCTCCGCGGCTTGTGAATTCACCGGTACTCTTACTTGCGTTAAGGACGATGCCCAAGGTTGTTTTTTTCGACACAAAATAATCCAATCCTATTTTACCGCTTAACGATTCATCATTATTTTTCAGATAGTTTTGCTGATCAAAATTGGATCTTACATCTTTTGAAACAGCATCAATGAATTTTCTTTGTATACTCAGTGTCTGATAACGTTCCCGCTTGGAATAGCTGCCGTTACCAAAAAGATTAATCTTGCCGGCACGGTAATTCATGTTTACACTTTCATTGGTCTTTGGGTAAACTCCCTGCCCATACCCTGCTGTTACACTGCCATTATAACCCACCTGTTTGTTCTTTTTTGTTTTGATATTAATTATGCCCGAATTACCCGCTGCATCATATTTTGCAGGCGGATTTGTCATAATTTCCAATTGATCCAATTGGCTACTCTGCATATTCCGGAGCATATTGGCCAGATCCTGTCCCGATAAATAGGTTGGCCGGCCATCGACAAATACCTGTACACCTTGTTTACCCTTTAAACTGATATTTCCATCTTTGTCTATAGAAATACCCGGGGATTTCTCCAATACTTCAAGGGCATTGCTACCTGTGTTGGTAACAGATGCTTCTACATTAATAACCGTACGGTCAATTTTCTGCTCTATCAATGGTTTTGATGCAATAACTGTAACCCCACTCAGCACTTTGCTGGCAGCCAATAATTGAATATCCCTGATTTTATAGGAAGATTGGGTATTTGAAATATCAAATACCTCGCTATAATATTTTGCATGACCAACTGACTGTATAGCCACAAGGTATTTACCTGATTTAACAATATCCACCTCAAATTGGCCCAATTTATCAGAAACAGCCAATTTTACAACGGCAGAATCTTTAGCCCTCAATAATCCAACTGAGGCAAATTCAACTGCTTTTTGTGAAGAAGTTATGGTGCCAAATATTTTTCCATTTTGCGCTGTTTGCGCATGGCCAACAAAAGCGAAAGATAAAATACTCAGAGCTGTTAGCATTGCCACCAATTTTTTCATGATTTTTGATTTATTAGTTAGTTTTATAGAACTTGTCGTTACTGATTACAGGTCAAAACTATGTACTATGTCTTGCATAGTACATAGTTTTATATCTAACGGTAAAAAATCGTGATAAATGGCAAGCAACTGGCAGATTTTAATAGAAGGAACATTATTGATAACTAAATAATTATCATAATATATTGATTATCAGCATAAAAAAAGCGACAAAGAATTTACCGTGTCGCTTTTTTATTTTTAGGTATTAAAATTTTTATACTGAGATACCCTCGTTCCCGAACCATTTTTTAGACTGGGTAAGTAAAAGGATGCCTGAAATAACCAATAATATTGAGATTAATTCGGCTTGGGTGGGGCGGAAAGGCAAGGATTCGTATTTAGTATTCACCCTTATTTTTTCAATGAAAAACCGTTCCATCCCATTAAAAACAAGGTATAACCCTGCCATTTGGCCAGCTACTTTAATCCGTTTACGAACAAACCAAAGTACGAAAAACAGTACCAGGCAGGCAATGATCTCATATAAAGAGGTAGGATATACCGGAGAGGCCAATTGGTTGCAATATGGACCGGTACACCCATTGATAGGGATACCTTCATTAATTACATTATGCGGATATTGGTAAGCCCACAGCCAATCGGGCAACCAACTGAATGGTTTAGGATGCAGGTTAACAATGCCCCAATCTCCATCACCACTTACCTGGCAGCCTATCCGTCCTAATGCATAGGCAAGCATCATCGTAGGTGCCATTGCATCTGCCAAGTGAATTACTTTTATATTTTTTCGCTTTGCATAATAAATGATAGCAGCCCCAGCACATATCAGCCCACCGTAAAAGGTAAGTCCGCTGAAAGAGATCAAAGAACTGATTGGATCTTTAACAAAATCATTCCAGTTTTCGAGATTATGAAAAATTTTTGCTCCCAAAAAACCAAATGCAGCAGCATAAATAACTATATCACCTACCCTATCCTGTGGCCATAAGCGAATGGTTCTGGTTTCTGGCTTGGCCAATTTTTGTTTATTCTTTTCCCACCATTTTAATCCGCCAAAAACCAATCCCACCAATAGTCCTATGGCAAAATTACCTTTTGTTGAAAGGATGAATGCTTGCGGATCATTCAATGCATCTGCAATAATAAAGGCACTAATTATCTTATAACCGAATATAAAACCCAATACAAAATTGAGAAGTAACTCTGATAGTGATACAGGTGCACCTATCGTAATGGTTTCTTCTGTATGAGTGAATAAACCCTGCTGCTGCTTCCGCTTTAATTCAAGGGTGAGCACCCACGCAGAAATGATAAAAGAAAAGGCGACAAAAAAACCGAATGAGTTGACCAGTTTTAACCATGTCCATTCAATCCCGAAAAGATCTTTACAAGCGTAGTATAAATTTGGGTACATGTATCGTCAGGTGTAATTTTATCGTTAGAGAAATGCAATGTTACTCAGAAAAAATGAGACTTATGTAAGGATAAACTTAATCTGTATTTATTTGAAACGGTCTAATAATACAGCGAAGATAATAAGAAGTCATAAATTGGCTTTATTCAACACTGATTACCCACCATTTACTTCCTTAAAAAAGTAAGGCCCCACATAAAGTGGAGCCTGTACTTACTAACCCATCTATCAACAAAACTAATTAAAAATTAATTACAGAATTCATCAAATACAGAAATCAGGTGTTGAGCGATAGCCTGTGCGGGGCGGCCTTCAATCTGGTGACGCTCCACAATACTTACTAACTGACCATCTTTAAACAAAGCAATAGCAGGCGAAGAAGGTGGATAAGGCAATAAATGCGACCTAACCTGGTTTACTGCTTCAATATCAAAGCCGGCAAAGCTGGTTGTTAACCTGTCTGGGCGTTTGCCGGCGTTTTGTACCGCCATTAATACACCCGGCCTGCAAGATCCTGCTGCACAACCGCATACCGAATTAATAACCACTAAAGTGGTTCCTTCTTTTTGTAACGTGTCATCTACCGCTTGTGCAGATGTTAACTCATCAAAACCGCCATCAGTCAATTCTGCTTTCATCGGTAATACAATCTCTGCTGGATACATAATTGGGGCCTATTGTTTTAAAATAGGATAACTAAAGGTAAGACAAAAGTTGAAACATTGAAAATCTCTAATTTTTAAGCCATTATGTCTGCATTAGCCTGCAAAAGCAGACATAATGGCTTATAGTAAATCATAATCCGGTCAAATTGTTCATAATTATCAGTGTCTTTCGGGATGGTATATGATTTGAAACATCGTTTGGGTAACCAATTATTAAAAAATTAAAACGAATAACGATGACACTTGTAAAAAGCAATCCGGCCAACCTGGGTATTCTGTTTGATGAATTATTAAACAATTTTCCATCAACCTGGGGCAAAGATTCCAACCAGGGTTTCACCATGCCACCAGCTAATATTCATGAAACCAGAGAAGGGTATCATGTAGAATTAAGCGTGCCGGGAAGAAACAAAGAAGATTTTAAGATCAGCCTTGAGAAAGGCTTACTGACTATCAGTTTTGAAAAGAAAGCAGAAATTGAGAATACGGAATATAAGACCATCCGTAAGGAGTTTACTTACAACAGCTTTAAGCGCAGTTTTAGTTTGGATGAAAAAATTAATACAACTGGTATCCAGGCAAAATATGAGAATGGCGTATTAAAAGTGTACCTGCCTAAAAAAGCGGAAGTAGTAGCGGCTCCACAGCAAATAGCCATTCAGTAAGCGCTTACCTAAAATTTTATTGTACTGTTTTATAACAGTTGGTTTTGGTTAACACCCTGTGTTTTTACACGGGGTTTCTTTTTTGAATACTTTTTTTTACAATAAGGTAATATTTTCAGGCAAAGTGCTACCTATGTAAAAAAGATTGATGAAAAATACCTTTTGTCTGCTTCTATTGATGCTCGTATGCGGCTACGCCGCCAATGCTCAAACCGACAAAAATTCATTATTATGGCAGATCAATGGAAATGGGTTGCAGCAGCCTTCTTATATCTTTGGTAGTTTTCATATTATGTGTAAAGCTGATTTTCAAATTTCAGCAATACTGGCCGGTAAGATCAGAATTTCCAAACAATTTTTTGGCGAACTGGATATGTCTGATCCCACTCTTCAGCAACAGATGATCTCAAAAATGATGCTGCAGGGCAACACCCTCCAATCGCTCATGGGTGAAACGGAATACACCAAAGTGAGTGCGCAATTCCTGCAAATTGCAGGCGTATCACTTGCCATGTTCAATAACTTTAAACCCTTTATGCCATTAAGCATATTGGTCATTAATAGTATTCCCTGCAAAGAAAAGATACAGCCCGAAACCGAATTCGTAAACCTAGCCCAAAAATACCAGATACCTATCCGCGGTTTGGAGTCGGTTGATGAGGAGATAAATGCAATTGATCAAGTACCCCTCGACTCACAGATCAATTCATTAAAACAATCCGTTTTAAATTTTGATAGTGTAAAAACCGTGATGTTGAAGCTGCAGGCGGTGTATAACTTACGTAATACAGACTCCCTGTACAGCTTTGTGAAAGGCGAAAGTAAAGGAGGCGATTTGGAAACAGAATTGTTGGTGAAAAGAAACCTGAAATGGATTCCGATAATTAGAAAAGCCATGGCTGATAAAGCCAGTTTTTTTGTAGTAGGTGCCGGTCATTTAGGTGGGCCCGAAGGTGTGATCCATTTATTACAAAACCAGGGCTATAAGGTTACACCTGTAACGTACTAATTTAGTTCAATGGCATCAGAAAAGGAATTTATATCATTACTGAACCAGCATCAAAAAATTGTGTACAAGGTTTGCAACCTGTACATGGACAGGCATTCTGAAAGAGAGGATTTATTCCAGGAGATCACATTACAGGCATGGAAAGCCTATGGTAATTTCAGGGGAGACGCGAAATTTTCTACCTGGCTGTACCGGGTAGCATTAAATACAGCTATCACATTTTTTAGAAAGGATAAGAACAGGCCGATAATTTATTCAACAGATATTGTACCTGAACAACCCGAAGATATTTTTGATCCGATTGAAGAGCAAGTGAAAGCTATGTATACCGCTATCGGTGATCTTTCAAAGATTGACAAAGCGATAGTAATGTTATACCTGGAGGACTACAGCTATAATGAAATAGGTGATATGATGGGCATTACTGCCAATAATGTGGCTGTAAAGATGAACCGTATTAAAGTGAAACTGAAAGAAGAAACCCAAAAACATTTAGCAACTACTTAAATGTAAGCATACATGGAATTAGATGAATTAAAATATCAACTCAAAAATAAACTCTCTACAGACCATACCGGAAGGTCGCCGGAAGATATTGCCATCCTGCTAACGCATAAAACTTCTTCGATTATTGAAAAGCTTATAAAGAGCTTAAGGATAGAAATTATTTCCTGTATCATTGTTGTTATTGCCTTTGGTTATATTGGTATAGCAGGTAATAACCAATCATTGCGTGTATATTTCTCTGTTTTCGCTTTGTTATCTGTTGCATTTCTCGTATTACTTATTTACTTGCTCCGCCGTATCTCAAGGCTCAGTAATACAACACTGCCCGTAAAAGGGAATTTGCAAATGATTGTAAACATCATTGAAGAATTTGCGAGGCGTTATTTTCAGTTTACCATGACACTGATACCTGTTTGTTTTATTTTCGCATTTTTGGTGGGGATTAATGGACCTCAATCTATACCTCAGTTAGATCGGTTTGCCCAAGGCCTTTTTAGTCATACCTGGCAAGTCATCGTTTTCATAGCGATGTATATGGCATTTCTTTCCGTAGGTATTTATTATTTTACCAGGTGGTACCTGAAGAAACTATATGGAAAATATTTAGTTCGCTTAAAAGAGTGTATTGCTGAGTTGACAGAAGAATAATATTTGTCTTTGCAAATGGTTCCGCAAGCACGCTACTCACAACCCTGCTTTCGGCGGGTATCTATCAGGTACTGTATTTTCCATACACCATTTAACCTTACCAATTGAAATGAGTTAACGCCGCAATGACTGAACTGGCCATAATAATAAAATTTATAGGGGGTCCACGCAATGGCCAGCGGGCCATCCACTTTCACTATATCATAGGTAATACGTTCATCAGCGGCATCTTTGGGTATGGTACCGATCATAACGCTAAAGTCTGTGATCTTTTCATTTTTCACGATGGTATTTCCCGACTTATCCCTGGCAATGGTTTGCAAAATGGCAGTATCCGCAAAGCAGTCCTGTAACATTTTCGCATCGCTGTTCTTCATGGCACTGAACATTTTGTTAATCGTAATTTTTACAGAATCAACAGCAGTTTGCGATTGGGCATTGGCAACGGTTAAAGCAAGCAATCCTATCACTACACACAGTTTTGTCATATAAATTATTTGATTAAATGTAAAAATAAACGACTGCGAACTGGATACCATTGATAAAAAAACCCGCAACGGCGGGGTTTTTCTTTATCTCAGGTAACCAAGTATTTTTAGCATGCTTTGTGCCGTTTGCTCCTTTGCATACAGCCAATCTATTAGTTTGCCATTTTTATCCTGCTCTACAATCACATGTTTGGGTGAGGGTATCAAGCAATGCTTAATGCCCCCATAACCACTGATCTGGTCCTGGTAAGCACCCGTATGAAAGAAGCCAACATATAAAGGTTCTTTATTGGCAACATCGTCTTTCACATCAGTAGACGCAAGTTTTGGCAGAAATACTTCATTAATATGTTCCTCAGAATCGTAATAATCATGGCTGTCACAAGTGATGCCTCCTAGCACTACCCGGTGGTATTCATTATCCCATTTGTTTACAGGTAACATAAGAAACTTTTCTCCAATACCCCATGTATCGGGAAGGGTGGTAATAAAAGAAGAATCAATCATATACCAGCACTCTCGGTCGTTCTGTATTTTTTGTCCGATTACACTGTAAATATGCGCCATGCTCTCCCCTACTGTAAAGCTGCCGAATTCAGTATAAATATTCGGCATCGGCACTTTCGCTTTTTTACAGGCTTTTTTAATATTGCTTACGATCTCATTAATCATAAACTGGTAATCATATTCAAAACCCAGCGAATGTTTTATAGGGAAACCGCCACCTATATTAATTGAGTCAAGTTCAGGGCAGATTTTCTTTAACTGGCAATACAGGTTAATGATCTTATTCAGTTCCGACCAGTAATAGATATCATCTTTAATTCCTTTGTTCAAAAAAATATGCAGCATTTTCAACTGGAACTTTTCTTCATACCCTTCAATATCGTCCACATAAAATTCCAGTATGTCTTTGGCACGTATGCCTAAGCGTGAAGTATAAAAAGGGAAATTGGGTTCTTCCTCGGCTGCTACCCGTATGCCCAGGCGGAAAGATTGTTTTACACTTTTTTTATAGGCCAGTAATTCTTCCTTATTATCAAGGATGGGGATTACATTCTTAAACCCAGAATTGATGAGTTTGGCAATACGGGATGTGTAATTTTTTTGTTTGTATCCGTTACAGATTACATAGGTTTCTTTATTGATTTTTCTGCGTTGGTAAAGACGGTTGATGATTTCAATATCATAAGCATAGGATGTTTCCAGGTGAATATTATGTTTCAATGCTTCTTCCACGATAAATGAAAAATGTGAACTTTTGGTGCAATAGCAATAAAAATATTCACCTTCATATTTATGTTTTTTAAATGCCGCCTCGAACATCTTCTTAGCCTTGTTGATCTGCATGCCAATTTTGGGTAAATAGGTAAGCTTCATTGGCGTACCATATTTATCAATCAGGGATTTAAGGTCAAGGCCATTGAATTCAAGATAACCGTCATCATTCTGGTCAAAACCTTCTTGGGGAAAATGAAAGGTTTGGTTAACCAGCGAGGTGTAGGTATTATTCATTTACGGGTTAGATATTTTGCGGTTAATAAAAGCATTTTTTTTGCGATGCACAAAAATAACTGTTTGTACAGTTCATTACACAAAAAAACCGGAAGTAAAAGATTACCTCCGGTTCAATTATTTATTAGGCAAGTACTATTTAACTGAATCTACCAACGCTTTAAAGCTGGCTGGTTCGTTCATAGCCAGGTCGGCAAGTACTTTTCGGTTCAGGTCAATACCTTTCACACTGAGTTTGTTGATGAACTGGCTGTACGTAAGCCCTTCAGTCCTTACCGCAGCATTGATACGGGCGATCCACAACTGTCGGTATTCGCGTTTTTTCAACTTACGACCAACATAGCTGTAAGTCATCCCTTTTTCTACAATATTTTTGGCAACGGTATATACATTTTTACGTTTACCGTAAAAACCTTTGGCTTGTTTCAGGATTCTTTTTCTCCTGGCCCTTGATGCGACTGCATTTTTTGAACGTGGCATGCTATAATTTTTTGAAGTTAGCGGTGTTGCGGTAGAATGCTAACTGGTGTTTAATTTGATTAATGACTGTTGTAATACGGGCTTATCCCTTCAAGCGTAATAAACGTAGCACGAAATCTTTGTTGGAAGCACCAACGATACCTTTCTTATTCAGGGCTCTTTTGCGCTTTTTCGATTTCTTGGTTAAGATGTGACGTTTGAAAGCTTTTTGAAAGGTGATTTCACCGGTACCGGTCACCTTAAAGCGCTTCTTGGCGCTTGAGTTTGTTTTTACCTTTGGCATATAAAATAATCTATAAAAAGATTACACCCTGCTGGCGGTCCTGAACAGACGGGACACTTGTTGGGCCTTACGGGAAAAATTTGGAGGGCAAAAGTACGCATTAAATACTTCATTTCAAACACTAAATCCAAATAATTAGTAATCTGTAATTCATAATATATAACCAAATACTTATATACTAAAAATATTTAATTACGAATTACGAGTTGTCAACTACGAAGCTGTTTTTTTCTTGCTACTCGTTTTCGGTGTAAAGATCGCGAACATCCGTTTTCCTTCGAGTTTAGGCTTGCTTTCCAACACACCCGCTTCTGCCAATCTTTCGGCGAATTTTAAGAGGAGTAACTGGCCGCGGTCCTGAAACATAATGGCCCTGCCCTTAAACTGTACATAGGCCTTTACCTTATTACCATCTTTCAGGAATTTTTCGGCGTGCTTGGCTTTAAAGTCAAAGTCATGATCATCCGTTCCAGGCGTAAAGCGGATTTCTTTCACTTCGCTTTGTTTGGAATTGGCTTTCATTTCCTTTTCCTTCTTCTTCTTCTCGTAGAGGAATTTCTTGTAATCGATTACTTTACAAACCGGGGGATCGGCTGTTGGAGATATTTCTACTAGGTCCAATTCCTGTTCCTGTGCAATTTTGAGTGCTTCGGCTGTGGGATATACGCCAACAGTTACATTGTCGCCTACTAATCTAACCTGGAGTGCCCGAACTCTTTCATTAATACGATGTTCAGGCTCTGGTTGCCTGTTAAACCTGGGGTTAAACCTTCCGCCCCCTCTTGGTGGTAATGCCATTAAAACTTGTTTAGTGAATAATTGATTGTATGTTAAAGATATAAATTACGGCAACTACTCGCCTGATTTTCGATTTTCAATTTCATCCAGTATAGTTTTCATAAAGGTTGAAGTGTCCTGTGCTCCCAGATCTCCTTTACCCTGACGGCGAACAGACAGCTTATTTTCATTCATCTCTTTTTCTCCTACCACAAGCATGTAAGGTACTCTCATCAGTTCAGTATCACGTATTTTTTTCCCGATTTTCTCCTGGCGATCGTCAATTTCCACCCTTACGCCTGCTTTGCGCAGTTGCTTTTGAACCGTTTCAGCATATTCCATGAACTTATCACTAATTGGCAGGATTTTAACTTGTAATGGTGCCAGCCATACCGGAAACTTGCCTCCATAATGTTCTAATAAAAATCCAATAAACCTTTCATGTGTACCTAAAGGCGCACGGTGGATGATTAACGGTATTTCGGGCTCATTATCTTTATTGGTAAATGATAATTTGAAGCTACGCGGTTGCGCAAAGTCAACCTGGTTGGTGGCCAATGTAAATTCCCTACCTATCGCACTCCATATCTGCACATCAATCTTGGGCCCGTAAAAAGCACCTTCACCTTTTACTTCTACAAAGGGAACACCTGTTTCTATCAATACATTCCTTACCAGCTCTTCTGTTTCGAGCCAGAGTTCGGGTTCGTTGATATATTTCTGACCCAGTTTTTCCGGATCATGCAAAGACAGGCGCATCACATATTTATCGATACCAAATATTTTAAAATACTTAATATACATATCGTTCACGGCTTTGAACTCCTGCATAAACTGTTCTTTCGAGCAATAAATATGTGCATCGTTCATGTGCAGGCAGCGAACCCGCATCAACCCGAATAATTCGCCGCTTTGTTCATAACGATAACAAGTGCCATATTCAGCAAGACGATAAGGAAGGTCACGGTAACTTTTGGGTTCCGCATCATAAATTTTGTGATGGTGCGGACAGTTCATCGCCTTCAGGTAATATTTCTCACCATCTATTTCCATTGGTGGGAACATGCTGTCTGCATAATATGGCAGATGGCCGCTGGTGAGGTATAGATTTTCTTTTGCGATATGCGGCGTTACCACACGTTTGTAACCTCCATCCTGTTCTGTTTCTTTAGCCAGTTTCTCCAGTTCTTCTATGATAACTGTACCATTGGGCATCCACAGGATCAGGCCCTGTCCGATATCATCGTTCATTGTATAAATGCCGAGTTCTTTCCCTAGTTTGCGGTGGTCGCGTTTTTTGGCTTCTTCGAGCATCAATACATACTCATCCAGTTCCTTCTGGTTGGGAAATGTTATGCCATATACGCGAGTGAGCATTTTATTTTTTTCGTTCCCCTTCCAATAAGCACCTGCGATACTGGTAAGCTTGATGGCTTTGATAAAGCTCGTATCCGGAATATGCGGACCGCGGCAGAGATCGGTAAAGCCGCCTTGTGAATAGAAAGTAATTTCACCATCTGTTAAATTTCCGAGGAGGTCAAGTTTGTACTCGTCGCCTTTCTCATTAAAATATTTCAGGGCATCGCCTTTCGAGATTTCTTTCCTGATATAGGGATTGGCTTTTTTAGCCAGTTCATTCATTTTCTTTTCAAGGATAAGCAGGTCTTCTTCAGTCATTTTTTTATCACCCAAGTCCATGTCATAGTAAAATCCTTTTTCGAGTGCAGGGCCTACCCAGAACTTTACACCGGGAAATAAAGATTCAACTGCTTCTGCCATTAAGTGGGCAGAAGAATGCCAGAAGGTATTTTGTCCTTCCGCATCATTCCATGTTAATAATTTCAGGGAAGCATCCGTAGTTATAGGGCGTGTTGCATCCCATACCTGACCGTTTATGCTGGCGGCTAATACTTTCTTTGCCAATCCTTCACTAATAGATTTGGCGATACCTACAGCAGTAATTCCTGTTTCGTACTGCCTGAATGCTCCATCCGGGAAACTGATATTAACCATATTATTCTAAATCAACTTTTTTGTAAGGGATGCAAAAGTAAAGAATCAAACGCAGACTAAAGGCTGCAAGCGTTACTATTTAGTCTAAAACCTTAACGCTTCTTTATCAGCCCATACTATTTTGCGAGCGTAGATTTGCTGCATGAGATTAAATTTTACCTTTTTCTCTCTTTTATTCCTTAGTTGCACCGTAAATGCCCAGAAATTAACCGGGATATGGCGTGGGTATTTCAGTTCCACTAATAGTGTTTATCGTGAGGGTGTGCGGGATGAAATGTATAAATATGAGATACAGATAGAACAACAATCCAATAATGGTTTAAAAGGGGTAACCTATTCTTATAAAAGCACGGTTTTTTATGGCAAGGCCCAATTAGAGGGTATTTTGAGTTTGCCTGCCAAAACATTGATCCTAAAAGAAACCAGGTTAATTGATCTTAAAATAGGTGATAAAAGCGATCCATGCTTAATGACCTGTTACCTGGATTACGCAAGGATGGGTAAGCTGGAAGTTCTGGAAGGCACTTTCATTTCTGTGAATATTAAGGACAAGGGCGACTGTGGCAGCGGAAAAATATACCTGGAACGGGTGGCCACTTCTGATTTCAAAAAGGAAGACTTTTTATTAAAGAAGGATACCACTGTAAAGAAAAAAATACCTGACACGGCTAAGACCAGGTCTATGTTTCCGGTTGCTCCGGGCAATACGGCTGACAATACCAAACCTATCCTGAAGCCGGGATCTACTACTGGCAGGACTGCCAATCCTTCTGTAAAAAATGATCTCCCGAAATCCTCAACCCCTTCACAACAGAAACCGATAGTTAAGTTGCCAGTTATGAAAAATAAACCTGGTGCAAAAGACGATAAATCGAAAATAGCCGGAAAATCTGCTGACAGGATTTTAGAAGAGCCTGTCACCTCTAAAAAAGAAAAACCTGCTTCGTCTCAAACGGAAACAATTAGAAACATTCCGGTTCCCAGCGTATTAAGGGAACGGGAAAATAACCTCGTAAAAACCATACGGACATCTGAAGAAAATATCCAGGTTGACCTGTATGATAATGGTACGATTGATAATGATACAATCTCTGTATATCATAATAATGAATTGGTCGTTAGCAACAACCGGTTAACCTATACTGCTATCACCATAAAAATAAAATGTACCAAAGCTGATAACCGCCACGAGTTGATCGTCGTAGCAGAGAATCTTGGTGAAATACCACCCAATACCGCCTTGATGGTTATTACGGCCGGCAAAGAACGATACGAAATATTTCTTGCCTCTAATGAACAGCGCAATGCCAAAGTAGTGATAGAATATAAGCCCAATGAAAAATGATTTACAACTTCACATTCCAGGTTACCGAAGGTATGATCGGGAATAGAGATACCTGTTTGGCAGTAACTTTTAAAGTGCCTGCTGCGGCACTTCCCTCCTGGTCGTAATAAACAAAATATGGATTAAGGCGGCTATACAGGTTATAAATACTGAATACCCAGTTACCGGTATATTTTCTTTGTTTTTTTGGTTTGGGTGTATAGGTTGCTGCAATATCGAGGCGGTGATAGGCATTCATCCGATAGGCATTAATACGGCTGTATTCCTGCGTTAATACGCCGCTCACAAAATAAAAACGTTCAGGTAATGAAGTCGCATTACCTGTTCCATACACAAAAATAGATGAGAGCTTCCACTTCCCGCTTAGTTCATAACTGCCAACGATTGATAAATCATTCCTGCGATCATAGCGACTGGGGTATTTAAGGCCGTCATTAAGTTCAGCAAACTTGCGCCAGGTCCAGCTGAGTGTATAACCGATCCATCCCGTAAACCTGCCTTTTACTTTATTGATAAACAATTCAGTTCCATAACTCCAGCCTTTGCCAAAAACAAAATCTTCTTCCGGGTCTTTTAAAGAAGGGGTATATCCTTCTTTATATTCAATTTGGTTCTCCATGGTTTTATAGTAGGCTTCAACAGATGTTTCAAACATGCCCTCTTTAAAATTCCTGAAATAACCCAATGCATATTGCCAGCTGATTTGTGGCTTTACACGAATGGTACTTGGCACCCATAGATCCGTGGGGAGGGTGGAGCCAGCATTTGTAACAAGGTGTATGTATTGCAGGTTACGGGTAACGGCAGCTTTGAAAGATTCATTATCAGTAAGCGCATACCGGAGCGTGGCCCTTGGCTCGAGACCACCATAGGCTTGTACGGTTTTACCACTTCCATAATCGGTGCTGTCTGTTTTATTTCCATTCGTGTCCCGCTGATAAAATGTATAACGGCCTACCTGCTGAAAGAGGCTATAACGCAACCCCAGATTTAATTTTAGTTTATTGGTCAACTCCCAATCATCCTGTAAATACAAAGCGTATTCATTTGCATATTTTTTAGTTGAATTGTTGGGTGCAAACACAACGCTGTCCTGGTTACCGCTCAATACATTAGGTAAGAAAGTATGGAAAGTATATTGGGCACCAAATTTCATTTTATGTTCGGGTGATGGATAAAAATCAATATCCGTTTTGGCATTCAGGTCTTTTATACCTGAAGAAAGATTAAGGCGGAAATTATTCTGGCGGCCATCCAGCGTAAATTTATAATCGTTATAAACAAGGGTTGTATTGGCAAAAAGTTTTTTATTAAAAATATGGTTCCATCGAAGAGTGGCAGTTGAATTACCCCATGCTATTTCGGTACTGAATGAACGGCGGGCATTGTTAAAATTAAATTTATCCCTACCCCAATATCCACTCAGGTAGAGGCGGTCTTTTTCAGAGAATTGGTAATTCATTTTGGCGTTGAGGTCATAGAAATAATAGCCCGATCCGTAGTAATCACTTGTTTTTTTAATAAAGGGTTTCGCCAGTGCATCTACATAAGTTCTCCGGGCAGAAACCATGTAAGAAGCTTTATTTTTCTTCAAAGGCCCCTGTATCGAAAAACGTGAAGCGATCAGTCCAATACCTGCATCTATCTGCGTTTTATTCTGGTTACCCTCTTTCATAGCAATGTCTACCACCGAAGAAAGCCTTCCGCCGTATTGCGCCGGCATGCCCCCTTTGATCAGGGTTACATTCTTGATAGCATCGGAATTAAAAATGGAAAAAAAACCAAAAAGATGCCCTGTATTGTACACAACTGCATCATCCAACATGATTAGGTTTTGGTCAGGCCCGCCACCCCGTACATAAAAACCTGCATTGCCTTCACCGGCATTGCGAACGCCCGGCAGTAACTGAAGAGTTTTCAAAATATCTACTTCACCTAAAAATGCAGGTAATGCTTTGGCGGTATTCACACTCAATTCAAACTTGCCCATTTGAGCAGTTTTTATATTATTATCTCTTTTCCTGCCAATAACAATAACATTATTGATTACAGCAGCATTCGGAAGAAGCAGAATATTTTGTTGATGATTATCCGTAAGGTGGATATCGATCTCTTTGGTCTGGTACCCGATGAATGAACAGGATAGTTGATATATTCCTTTGCTAAGTGTAATGGAATAAAAACCATATTGGTTGCTGACAATTCCCTTTCCCACCACCTTCAAATTAAGGTTGGCGCCGATAAGTGTTTCGCCGCTTAATGAATCTTTAATGTAGCCATTCAGCGTGAACTTATCCTGAGCCAGCAAACCTGTTCCGATTAAACAAACAATAAACAAAAAAAATCTTTTTCTCATAACGGGATAATTCCATTAACAAAAAAACTTCAGCAATGTTGACTAAAGTCTCGTAAATAAAAGTGTATTACTGCTTAGGCCTGAAATCAATTGAGTCCTTAACTTCACCACAGGCAGGCATTTTTTTAGGGATGTAGGGGTTGCGGATATCAGGCGAATTACTTAACCAGTTAGCGCCCTGGTCATTAAAAGCCATTGGGCAGTAGTCGTGATAAACTATAGCCCTGTCATACTGTACTGTCCGGATCAGATCATAAAGCTGATCGCTTATTATCTGAAAAGATTTCCGTTTGGCTGTTATATCCTTGTCTCCTAATAATCCCTTTAATTCAGAAGAGATACCCAACGAATAGGTTTTGGCGGTGGACACAATATTACTATCTGCTTTTAGTTCATTCAGTTGTAAACTATCCGCCGAAACCATAAGGCTTTTGGCATATTGGGTTATGAGCAAATCTTTTTCTGCAATAAAATTTTCTTTTAAGGAATAATAATCTTCCAGCAACTTGCCGAAAGACCGGTTAAATGCGTCAGAATTGGCACTTTTTGTCAGCGGTCCCTGTGGTTGTTCCTGAATTTTTGCCTTTTCATCACTGCCACAGGCTACTATCCATATCAGCAGACCATACATCACAAATCGTTTCATACAAAAAATTTTGCCCTAAAAATAAAGCAAATTGAATTGGGAGCAGTTTGCATTTACCTTTG
>JAYSXR010000345.1:0-2649 GCA_043717145.1 Chitinophagaceae bacterium
AATAATTTGACTGTAAGAATATATAATAATCTCATTTGTACTTCATAACCAAAGGGCTTTTTGCTTTAACCTTTTTCAAACCTTACCTTTGCGGCTCAAAATTATAAAGAGGGCATAGGGGCATGAAGTATATTAACGAAATCAACAGGCGTAAAACATTTGCAATTATTTCTCACCCGGATGCGGGTAAGACTACCTTAACAGAAAAATTTCTGCTGTTTGGTGGTGCCATTCAAACCGCAGGGGCAGTTAAAAGCAATAAGATAAAGAAACATGCTACCAGCGATTTTATGGAAATTGAAAGGCAGCGTGGTATTAGTGTGGCTACCAGTGTCATGACTTTTGAATATAACGGTCATTTGATAAACCTGTTGGATACCCCCGGCCATAAAGACTTTGCAGAAGATACTTACCGTACATTAACAGCAGTAGATAGTGTTGTACTGGTGATTGACAGCGTGAATGGAGTAGAGGCACAGACAAGACGATTAATGGAAGTTATTGCCATGCGCAATACTCCGGTGATTGTTTTTATCAATAAAATGGACAGAGATGGGAAGAACCGTTTTGACCTGATGGAGGAAATTGAAAATGAATTAAAGATTCAGTTACACCCTATGACAGTGCCCATCAACAGTGGCAAGGAATTTAAAGGTGTGTACGACCTGCACAAAAAAAGCCTGGTGTTGTTTACCGCCGGTACCAAAGCCAACGATGAAGATGTAGTGGAAATTAATGACCTCAACAATAAAATACTGGATGAAAAAATAGGAGAGAAGGATGCCAGCACATTACGGGAAGATGTGGAATTGATAGACGGCGTGTATGGAGAATTGAATACCGCCGATTACCTGAGTGGCAAAATAGCCCCGGTATTTTTTGGCAGTGCAGTTAATAATTTTGGGGTAAAGGAAATGCTGGATATATTTGTACGCATTGCCCCAACACCACGTCCACGCCATACCACCACAAGAGATATTAATCCGGAAGAAGAAAAATTCAGCGGCTTTATTTTTAAAATACATGCTAACCTTGATCCTAAGCATAGGGACAGGATTGCCTTTTTAAGAGTGTGCAGTGGTAAGTTTGAAAGGAGTAAATACTACAACCATGTACGCATGGAAAGAGATTTCCGCTTCAATAATCCATATAGTTTTTTGGCCCGCCAAAAGGATATTATTGAAGAAGCATACCCGGGCGATGTGGTGGGATTATTTGATACCGGTAACTTTAAAATTGGCGATACACTTACAGAGGGAGAGAAATTTTACTTCACCGGAATCCCCTCTTTTTCTCCGGAAATTTTTAAAGAAGTAGTAAATAAAGATCCTTTAAAGACCAAACAGCTGGAAAAAGGTTTATCACAGTTAACAGATGAAGGAGTGGCACAGCTATTTACACAGTTTGGAGGTAATAAAAAGATAATCGGGTGTGTAGGCGAATTACAGTTTGAAGTGATACAATACCGTCTATTGCAGGAGTACGGCGCCTCTGTACAAATGAATAGTTTGCCCTTTTTTAAGGCATGCTGGATTACAAGCAAAGACCCAAAAAAGCTACAGGATTTTATTAAATTTAAGCAAGGTAATATAGCTGAAGATAAAGATGGCCACCTGGTGTATCTGGCACAAAGCGAATGGTTTTTAAATACCGAACGGCAAAACAATCCAGATGTAGAATTTCATTTTACGAGTGAGATACATAAGTAAACACCAGATAGTTTTTGTGTGATTCAATAATTTTCTTTGATTTACCTTATCAATAGCAGGTTTCCTTTTTTGAAAAAGGGTTCGCAGTTATCTTTAGCTTTAATATAATATACATAATTGCCGGGCTCAGCTACACTTCCTTTATAGGTTCCATCCCAGCAATCATTATCGGTTGTGGTGTGAAAGACCAAATTTCCGTAACGGTTGTAAATGGAGATATCTACAGATTTCAAATAGGTAAAATGCTTTACTTTAAAACAATCATTTACACCATCTCCATTAGGCGAAAAAGCCGAAGGAATAAAAAATGAAGAGGCTCCTCCTCTATTAACAAATACGGTTACTGTATCTTTTGCAGTACAATTGGTAACAAAATCAGTACCTGTTACAGAATACAAGGTAGTGGTAGCAGGACTGGCAATCGGATTGGCAATGATGCCATTGCTTAAGCTCCCTGCGGGTGACCATTCATATTGGCCTACTCCCGTAACCGATAGTTGGGCATTGGGTTCACTGCAATTAATATCATTCGATCTTGAGGCTTTTATTGTGGGAACAGGCAATACTGTTACGGTTGTATTAAGTGTGGCAGTACTGTTACAAGCCCGTTCTTTTATTACAACTGTATAAGTTGTGTTGGCGTTGCCAATGGTGTTAGGGTTTGCAATATTGGCATTGCTTACCAATGCTGCCGGTGTCCATGAATATAGATCACCCCCAGAAGCAGCTAACTGCACTGCTGTATTAAAGCAGGTTGTATCTGCAGACGATATGGTAAAAATTGGTGTAGGCCTAACAGTAATTTTTATCGAATCTGTTGTTGTGCAGTTATTGGCTCCTGTTACAATAACGCTATAAGTAGTACTGTTTATCGGCGAAGCTAGTGGATTTGGTATAGCGGGATTGTTTAACCCGTTTACTGGTAGCCATTGGTAACTAA
>JAYSXR010000346.1:0-2648 GCA_043717145.1 Chitinophagaceae bacterium
GGAATAAAAAATTATTTTTTATTAATATACCTTTTGAGGAGCGACTGGATTTTATTGTGCAGCACTATGGAAAATTTGAGAAAGAAAAATTAGTTAACGCTATTATCCGGATTAAAAAAAGACTGGGGGGATTAGAAACCAAAACAGCCATTAATTATTTAATAGAAGATAATATAAAAGCCTGTTTTGCCGTATTACTGAATTATTATGACAAACAATACCAGAAAGGTTTACAAGGCCGGGAGGCACTTTCCTCCTTATTTAATAAGATAGATTCCGCCGTAGTTTCTGATGAACAGAATGCGGCACATGTGCTTGCGTTTACAAAAGAGAAAGTTATTTTGTAACCCAATCTACTATAGCCAGGTAACCCATCCAGCCCATTACCAATACCACTATCCAGCCTGCCGCCTGCATCCATAACGGGTGGCGGTAACCTTTCATAAGCTTTACTTTGGTACAGGCTACTAGCAGCACTGCCAAAGCAAAAGGTAATATCAATCCATTCACCATCCCTGCTAATAATAATAATTGTCTTGGTTTACCTATCCATACAAATACAAAAGTTGATATGATAATAAAAAGGGAAATACATAGCCGCTCATACTTTGCAAGTATGGGATGAAATGTTTTTAGAAAAGAGATAGAAGTATACGCTGCGCCGATAACCGAAGAAATAGCGGCACTCCACAAAACAATACCAAATACCCGTAATCCGAATTCACCCGCTACAAAATGAAAAACACTCGCTGGCGGGTTATCATGATCCAGCACGGCACCGTGTGTGAGTGCACCCAGCACGGCAAAGAATAAAATGAAACGCATGATGCCAGATATCACGATACCACTAATAGCACTTCGGTTTACATCGGCAATATGTTCTTTCCCTTTAATACCTGCATCCAGCAAACGGTGCGCACCCGAAAAAGTAATATACCCGCCTACCGTTCCACCCACAATAGTAACAATGGCCCTTGAACTAATCGTTTCAGGTATGATGGTATGATGCAGTGCTTGCAATAAAGGTGGATGAGAGCTGATGGCAATAATCAGCGTAAGCAGGATTTTAGCCGTTCCGGCGATCCGCGTAAAATTATCCAGCATCTTACCCATCTCCTTTATCCAGAAAAGAAGCAATGCAGCTATGCAACTTATAACAGCCCCCCACTGAAAAGAAATGCCAGTGAGCACATTTACGCCCAGGCCGCAGCCGGCAATATTGGCGATATTAAAAGCAAAACCACCCATCACTACCAGAAAGGCAATCAGGTAACCAAGACCGGGTAAAAGCTGGTTAGACAGGTCCTGTGCCCTTAACTCGCTTACGGTAAGAATCCGCCAGGTATTTAGCTGCGCGCCAATATCCAATAAAAAAGATACCAGTATCACAAATCCGAAACTGGCCATCAATTGCTGGGTAAATACCGTTGTCTGTGTAAGAAATCCGGGACCAATTGACGAATTAGCCATCAGAAAAGCGGCACCCAGCCCAACGCCACTAAAGAGGTTATATTTAGATACTTTGGATGCCAATCTGATATTGTTGGAGTGTGTGATAAATATGTTTTGCAAAACTAACTGCATGTACACCATCTCCATGCAAACAAATGGTTTCTGCATTGATGGGCACCTGCCGGTCATCTATACTTGTAACCGTTTTTTGCTTAAGCATTTGTAACACCTGACGTATTGATTGCTCCGTTGTTTCTATCAATGCGTTGGGTTGGTTTCGTGGGGTAAGGCTTCCATTGTTTTGATAGGTCCTGTCGGCAAATACTTCACTTGCAGTTGTAAGTCTGATTTTTTTCGCTTCAGTGATTGAATGACTTCCACTCAAACCAAACAATACCAAACTACTATCTGCATCCAATACCGCTTTGGCTACGGTATTTGCCAGTTCCGGGTCTTTAGCCGACATATTATATAATGCCCCATGTGGTTTTACATGATGCAGTTTTGTTCCGAAGCCGATCGAAATTTTTTGCAGTAACTGTATTTGTTTGGTAACCAAATCATATACTTCTGCAAAGGATAATTGCATTTCTGTTCTGCCAAAATTGATTTTGTCGGCAAAGCCGGGATGCGCACCAATGGCCACTCCATTGAATAAAGCGAGTTCCACAGTTCGTTTCATAATAGTTTCGTCACCTGCATGGTAGCCGCAGGCAATATTGGCACTTGTGATATAGGGCATGAGATTGGCATCGTTTGTTAAGCCCTCACCCATATCGCAGTTCAAATCAATTGTATGCATGGTATCTTCCTTTGGTTGTCAGATGATCGCGAGATTCATTACCCTTTCTTCTCTATTTGCAGAAGAAGCGATCTTTGGTTATTGAAAACTCTTTAAATACTCCTCTAAACGGAAGTTACAGGCATTTTGGAGTTGTTGCAAATTCCTTTGCTGTTCAAAAAGCAGGTTTTCAGCAGTGGGAATATCTGTTTTTTGCAATGAAAACTTTTCGCCCGCACGCAACTGGCCCAGGGAAGCGAAATCGGCGCTTATCACATGCCCTACCCGCGGATAACCGCCGGTTGTTTGGTGGTCGGCCATAAGTATGATGAGCTGGCCATCGGGCAATAATTGTATCGTGCCTTTTGTTACGGCTGAGGAGATCAGTTCTTGGCAGCTTTCTAATGCTATGCCT
>JAYSXR010000347.1:0-7788 GCA_043717145.1 Chitinophagaceae bacterium
TATTGGTACGAACTGATGCAGCTGATCCGCCAGTTCGAGTTAAAGGCTGAAGAAATGTATAAAATGGCTGGAAAGATCCGTGGATTCTTCCATGCATACATAGGCCAGGAAGCCATTGCAGCCGGATGTATGACGGCAACCGCACCTGACGATCCGTTCATTACTGCCTATCGAGATCATGGCCTGGGACTGTCGAAAGGCATGTCTGCCAACTCCTGTATGGCAGAATTGTACGGTAAGGCCACCGGATGCTCTAAAGGAAAAGGTGGAAGTATGCACTTTTTTAGTTTGGAACACCGTTTTTTCGGCGGCCATGGTATTGTAGGTGCCCAGATAGGTACCGCTGCAGGCCTTGCCTTTGCTGAAAAATACAAGGGTACCAAAAATGTGGCCGTCTGTTTTTTTGGAGATGGGGCCGCGCGCCAGGGCATTTTACATGAAACTTTTAACCTGGCGATGCTTTGGAAGCTGCCGGTGATTTTTATCTGTGAGAATAACAACTACGCCATGGGAACGTCTATTGAACGGACCAGTAATGTGGTTGACATTTATAAACTAGCCGACGCTTATGATATGCCTGCTGATAAAGTAGATGGCATGACACCGGAAGCCGTGCACGAAAGTGTTGCCCGCGCCGTGAAAAGGGCCCGCGAAGGCGATGGGCCTACCCTGCTGGAATTAAAGACTTACCGTTATAAAGGTCATTCCATATCAGACCCGCAAAAATACCGGTCCAAAGAAGAGGTGGATGAGTATAAAGACCAGGATCCGATTGGTAAAGTGCGGTCTACAATTTTAACCAATAGCTACGCAAGTGAAGATGATTTGAAAGCCATTGATGCCCGTATTGCCGTGGTGGTAGATGAGAGCGTAAAATTTGCTGAAGAAAGCCCATGGCCGGATGACAGTGAATTACTGAAGGATGTATATGTGGATCAGAACTATGTATTTGATGTTGACTAATCCGATAAAACCGATTCCCCATTTTCAATCTAAATTTTAAAATAACCGTATGAGTGAGAAGCACGAAGAAATAAATGAGACGTTTGCAAAAGTGCAGGGTTTTTGGGAAAGATTTCAGAAACCGTTTTTGGTAGTTATTGCTGTTATCGTAATTGGTGGTGGTGGTTGGTACGGATACAATGAATATATCCTCAAACCAAAAGAAGAAAAAGCTGCTGATGCTATCTTCAAGGCGCAACAATATTTCAGTCTAGATTCATCAAACCTGGTTTTGAACGGCGACGGGCAGAACAGGGGTGTATTATCTATTATCAATAATTTCGGAGGAACCAAAGCCGCAAACCTGGCACATTATTATGCCGGTGTAAGCTATTTGAAGTTGGGCGACTTTAACAACGCAGTTAAACACCTGAAAGATTTTTCTACAGATGCCAAACAAATACAGTTGCTTGCTTATGGTTGCCTCGGAGATGCTTATTCAGAACTGAATAAAAAAGAAGAAGCTATCAACAACTATAAAAAAGCCGCTGTTGCTTTTGAAAAAGACGAAAGCAATTCGGCTGAATATTTATACCGTGCTGCTTTATTGGAAGAAACCACCGGTAAAAGCAAAGAAGCGTTGGAATTATTCAAGGAATTGAAAGAAAAATTTCCAAAGACCGAAAAAGGATTTCAGGCAGATAAATATATTTACCGCTTAAGTATAGAAAAAAATAGTAACGTGAACTAATGGCTACAAAAGGCAATACATCAGCTAACAAAGGCATCCCTGTACTAAAGGATGCCTTTGTTGTTATTGTGAAAACAGAATGGAACGCTCCCATCATCAACAAACTGGAAGCAGGTGTAAAAAAAATATTCAGGGCCGCTGGTGTACACTATAAAGTGTTAACGGTTCCCGGTGCATTTGAAATAGCCTTTACGGTAAAAAACCATTATGCGTATTGCAAAACTGTACCTGATGCCTATATTACCCTTGGCACCGTAATCAGGGGGGATACACCCCATTTTGATTATGTATGCAAGGCTATTACCGACGGGGTGTTACAATTGAACCTTTCACTTGATGTGCCCATTATCTTTGGCGTTCTCACGGTTGATAATGAACAACAGGCATTAGAACGCATAGGTGGCAAACACGGCCACAAGGGTGAAGAAGCAGCCATTACCGCCATAAAAATGATAACTTTAAACAGGAAATTAAAATAAACCTCCGGCAGATATGAACGTACAGTTATTTATACCCTGCTTTGTAGACCAACTTTATCCCCAAGTTGCATTCAATATGGTAAAAGTATTGGGGAAAGCTGGTTGTACAGTTTCATACAATGCCAATCAAACCTGTTGTGGCCAGCCTGCATTTAATGCCGGTTTTTGGGGTGAAGCAAAAGAAGTGTGTTCTAAGTTCATCCATGATTTTCAGGGAGCTGATTATATTGTTGCGCCAAGTGCCAGTTGTGTGGGTTTTGTAAGAAATTATTACAACAAAGTATTTGATAATTCCTCCACTCCTGTTGCTGCCAAAAAAACCTCCGATAGGATATTTGAATTTTCAGAATTCCTGGTAAAAGTTTTAAAGATCGATGATTTCGGGTCTGTTTTTGAGGGCAAAGCCACTTATCACGACAGCTGCGCAGCTTTACGGGAATGTAAAATAAAAGAAGAACCCCGCAGGCTGTTAAGTAAAGTAAAGGGATTGGAAATAATAGAAATGAATGATGTAGAAACCTGCTGTGGTTTTGGCGGGACTTTTGCCGTAAAGTTCGAACCCATCAGTATTGCCATGGGCGATCAGAAAGTAAATAATGCCGCAGCAACAGGCGCGCAATATATTATCAGTACAGATATGAGCTGTCTGATGCATATTGATGGCTGCAATAAACACCAGGAGAGCGGGTTAACCGTACTGCACCTGGCAGATGTATTGGCAAGCGGGTGGTAAGAATTACTTAAAGTGTTACATGCTAAATGTTAAATGCTATGTTTTCATTTACAATTCACCATCTAAAATTCAAAGTAAAAAAATGAATTACTGGTTAATCAAATCCGAACCCTCTGTTTATAGCTGGGAGCAGTTTGTAAAAGAAGGACAAACATTCTGGAATGGTGTTCGTAATTATGCGGCCCGAAACAATTTACGTTCTATGAAGAGGGGCGATCTTGCTTTGTGGTATCATAGCAACGAGGGTATGGAAATTGTGGCTATTGCCAAAGTAATAAGGGAATCTTACCAAGACCCAACCACAGAAGATCCTGCCTGGCTAGCGGTTGACTTTAAACCTTACAAAAAATTAAAAAAATCTGTAGCACTTGCACAGATCAAAGCAGACAAACGTCTAGCAGATATGGACCTTGTTAGATTGGGGCGGCTTTCTGTAGGAGCCGTAAAAGAAGAAGAATGGAATATTATAATGGACATGGCAGTTACAAAATAAATTTTATTTAAAAATCTCCGGGGTAAAAGGGTTATAGAAGTAAAAGTAGGGTTAAACTATTTTAACCCTTTTAACTTTTTTAACCTTTTAACATTCATCTATTTCATTACGTCATGGTTATTTTAAAAGAATATAATTCTTTGCCATCTGCACTTAATTGACGTATGATAAACGTTTTACTATTTACATCTGCTACCGTTAAGGAATGAACTGTAAATATAAATTTATTTGTGTTTTTTGCCATGAATCAGGATCATTATTTTGTTCGGGGTTACACAGGTTTTACCCACCGGCACCCTTTACAACATAAATAACACCATGTGGCATCGTATTGGTTTTGAAATCAAATTTTTTATCTAAGGTCCATCTTCCATTAACAACCCTGCCACGTAGGGTCTGGTTATTTTTATATTCAACTAACCAACTATCCTTAACATCAGCAGTAAGTCAAAGCAACTATAAAGATTGTTGCGCAGGATGGTGGCCTATCTGCAGGTATGGTTTTGTAATAAAAACTTGCAGGGGCATTGCATTCGTAAGCCTCCTATCATTATCCAAAAAAAATAATTTATTTTTCATAAAAAACAGAAGTGGCTATCTGCCTGAATATTGTTTCTTACTAATGTTGGTTACCTCTTCCATTTGATTGGTATGCGCCAATATCCTTACCAGGAGGCGTAAGTTCAGTAGCCCCATATTTTGCATCAATGGGCACATCGCCCCTTGGCGTGAAACCAGTATATCCGGCACCAATACAGGGAGACCCTGCTTTTAATCCGAGGTTATAATTACTTATAATTACCACATCACGCAAATTGTATCCTGAAGGTAATGGTGCAGGGCCATTGATGAATAAAGGATTGTTTGCGCCCGTTAAATATGCAGGTGCTGTATAAGTATCCCCTACTTTCCATCCTGCCGGCATATAAGCGGAAGGTTTAGGTATATCAGTTTCCTGAGGTTGACTGATAGCTGCGCTAACAGAAAGGGAAGGGATAAATTGATTCGCGACAGATATTGAATCTGCATAATAAAAATTATAACCGTAATGCAGGTTAGCCGTATCCGCAATCGGACTTTGCACAACGCGTAATCCAAATTTACAATTCACCATTAAGTTATTGTATGCCATCCCGCTGGCACCTTCTTCAAAATTAATAGACCCTCCACGACCAGCGGCAGCTCTTCTGAAACCGCAATTCAATAGGGTATTATTGTACATGCGTACATTGGAACCCGGCACACCTGTTATTACACCCGAATTAGATAATTTAGGTCCATTTGTAGCCATGCCAATACAAACATTGTACGCATAATCGCCAACAGTTCCTGCTTTCATGTTCATGGCTTCTCCACCGGTATATCCACATTTTTCAAATGTATTTCTAAATACCGCTATTTTCCCGCCGAGTGTACGGATGGGATCGTCTACACTGCCATATATCCATGAATCTTCAAACACAAAAACACCCAAAGGATTTTGGTAGAAAACCGGATATGAACTCTTTGATAAAACAGCAACCTCTCCGGTAGTAGCTCCGCCACCAAACTCGATATGTGTCCATTTGATTACCATTAATTTACAGCCAGGCCCACCAATAATACCAGCCCATTTGCCTGCAAATGCAGGATCTTTCGAAGGGTCTGCACCTGGCTGATCTGTTTTAACAGTATTAAGATAGGTTATCCAATTGGGTTTTTCACGCGTTCCCAGGCAAATCAAAGTGCCTTTCACACCTATACCATAGTTACCTGTAAAATTAATCGTAACACCTTCCTGTATAGTTAACGTATCACCATCATTGATGGTTACGTTGCAACCAATGGTATATGTTTTGCCAGCCAACATAGTACCTTTTATCGTACCACACAACGGTGCCGCATCGCTCACGGGCGCGGCTGCTACTACCACAGCTTTCCAAAGATTTTTATCATCCGCTATTTTTTTGCAGGAAGCAAAAATAAAAGTTAACACCAATATATTAATGATTGAAATAAAGTACTTTTTCATGCTAAGAAATTAATTGTAATTAAAATTTATACCGGAAGCCAACTAATAAGGTTGTCTTGAAATAATCCTTCTGTACAATTATTTTGTTATCCGGATCGGTTTGTAACGCGAGTTTTCGCGTGCCACTATACGTTAAATAATTAGTATACGATTGATGTAATTCCAGTTGCAATGGAGAATTGGTTAGATTATTGATCTTACCATAAAACGAGAACTTCTTAGCAAATTTTTTCTCGAATGATAAATCAAGTTGTGTAATGGGCGCCTGCCAATAATCAAGGCCATAATAAGCACTAACAAGGGATATCCTCTCCCCGGTATACACAAAAGCTGCCTGAACATCTAACCCAAGTTTCGGATTCTTATAAATCAATGACACGTTGCCAATATGATTGGATTGCCCCTGCAAAGGCCTTGTTTCGGGATCAAGTCTTGATGTAATAATGCCAGCCCCGTCGCGATAAGAAAATAATTTATTGGTTGTTATCTTCGATTGTGTATATGTGTAGTTGGCTGAAACCCCGAACACACCAAAATACTTTGCAATTACCGCTTCAAACCCATAGTTACTCGCTGTCCCAAAATTATTTGGGATAAGGGTTAAAGAAGTTACACCGGTTTTTACGGCAGAATATTCAATAGGATCTTGTATAGTTTTATAAAATATGCCTAATAATACCTGATCTGCATTGCCGGGATATAATTCATACCGAAGATCATAATTGCCTGCTGTGGTATGATTTAAATTTTTCGGATTTCCTAACTCTTTAAAATATTCCCCATCTGGTCCATCAGGAATCAATTCAGCAAATCCGGGCCTTGCCAATGCTTTAAAATAAGCAAGCCGCAAGTTTTGAATACGGTTAATTGAATATTTAAATTGAAGACTGGGCAATATATCATAATACTTTATTGTTCCCGAACGTACATCCGTTTCAGGCCCCAATTGGGTTGCATATTGCTGGTTTGTAAATTCACCACGCACACCCCCCAGCGCTTCCAGATTCTTTGTGAGTAGCCATTTGACTTGAATAAAACTTGCTGCAACATTTTCTGTGAAAGTATAATTATTGCCGTTTAACCCCGGCGCACCTGCGCTAACCGGATTAAAAATATATAATGCACTGTTGATGTTGGTATACAATTGCGTGGTACTGCCTGATGTTAATTGTGGTTTTAAACTATATGAATTATAAAAATTATCCCTTGTTTTATTTCTTATAAGTGTACCAAATTTCAGTTCCAGGTTTCTTCCACTGAATTTGGTGTTTTTTGTCAGGTTGAAATAAGCGGAATAATCCTTATCGGTATTATGTTGCCATGCATGTTTTATCCCGGAAAGGATATCTGGTTTTCCGGTTGCAACCGGGTATTCGTGTGAAAATTCCACCTGGTCGGGAATATGGTTATTGGCTAATGAATACACCAAACTCCAATCGAATTTAGTACTCCCAGTTAATTGATGGATTCCTTGCAGGGTAGAATTGTAAATAGACTGGTACTGCCATGTGCTTCTGTTAAAGGCATCTACAAGAGAGTTCAATGCTATGGTGTCATTATTTATCCGGCTCTGGAAATCATCCAGCCGTATAAATGTATTTACCCATGATAGTTTATTCCGGTTATTAATCCTGTAATCCAGCTTGGCATTGATCCCCGTTCGTTTACTTTGAATGGAATACCGGCGCGCCTGTAGTTCTACAAACTGGGGAATATTATTCAAACCTGGTTGCGCCCCTGGCAGGAAGAAAGTTGAATTATTGCCGTTAAAAATATTCTGTAAACTGCCCGAAACAATAAACCCGAATTTTTTATTTACGCCTAAACGGCTACCTACAGTTAACCCGAATGTAGTATTGGCAGGTGCGTTGAGGTTAGTATAATTTAGGTGATTAACTGAAAAATCTGCCGGTACCGCTGCATAGCTATTGTTTCCCTGTATCTCATTAGGGGATCTTTTATTAATACTCCCATAAACAAATTTATCGTAATGCGTGTCTAAAAAAGAAGTATTGTACCCGCCGCTGGCATTACCCTGCACCAATAAATTAGACGGGGCATCTTTCATAACAAGGTTAATGGAACCACCAATGGCATCACCTTCCATAGAAGGAATAAGGCTCTTACTTACTTCCAGCCTTTCCAGTAATTCTGAAGGAAATAAATCAAGGGGTATATAACGGTTCTTGTTATCCGGACTGGGTATTTTAATGCCGTTTACCAGTGTATTGATATATCTTTTTTCCATCCCACGTATAATAGGATACCTGCCTTGGCCCGAAGTACTCCTTTCAATGGTTACCCCGCTTACCCTTTGCAAGGCATTAGCCACAGTAATATCCGGCAATAATTGGATAGTTTTGGAAGAGAGGATGTTCA